>NZ_JBSFWT010000012.1:0-122548 GCF_053594975.1 Streptomyces sp. NPDC002537 | reverse complement strand
GCCGGCGGTGAGGCGGTAGCTGCCGGTGTTGCCCTGCGTGGCGTGCACGGGGTAGCCGAGTTCGCGCAGCCGGTCGACGTCGCGGCGGGCCCGGTCGGCAGGTCGCTGTCGCCCAGACGGACCGTCACATCAGCCACGGGCAGCCCGAGTTCCTGGGCGGCGAGCTGTGCCAGCACGGTGTACGCGCCCGTGCCGAGGTCGTGCGCGCCGATCAGGACCTCGGCGCGGCCGTCGGCGGTGAGGCGGACCCGGGCCCGGGACGGGGTCCGGAGCACGGGGTAGCCGGAGGACGCGCATCCCCAGCCGACCAGCAGGCCGTCGCGGTCGCGCATCGAACCCGGCCGCGGGTCGCGCCGCGCCCAGCCGAACAGCTCGGCGCCGCGCCGGTAACAGGCCACCAGGGAACGGCTGCTGAAGGGCAGTCCGGAGACGGGGTCCCGAGCGGGCTCGTTGCGCAGCCGCAGTGCCACGGGGTCGACGCCGAGGGCCACCGCGAGCTCGTCGACCGCGCTCTCCAGCGCGAACGAGGCGGGGAACTCGGCGGGTGCCCGCATGAAGCCCGGGGTGTTCACGTCCGTGGGCACCAGGTACTCGCGGGTGCTGATGTTCGGGCAGGCGTAGAGCGCGGCGGTGAAGTGCGTGCCCGGCAGGGGCAGGACGTCGGTGCGGGAGTTCTGTCCCCAGGAGTGGTGTTCGTAGCCGAGCAGCACGCCGTCCCTGTCGGCGCCGAGCCGGATACGGTGGCGCGTCTCCGGGCGGAACGAGCCGACGGTGAACATCTGCTCCCTCGGCACGAGCAGGTGCACCGGCCGCCCCAGCCGCCGCGCGGCGGCCGCGACGAGGACCGTGTGCCACAGCACGGACGCCTTGGCGCCGAACCCGCCGCCGACGTACGGGCTGAGGACACGGACGTCGCCGACCGGCAGGCCGAACATCTCCGCCAGGGCGGACCGGGTGCCCCGGACCCACTGGCTCGGCACGTGCACCGTCAGCCGGCCGTCCCGCCAGACCGCGGTGGTGCTGTGGAGCTCCATCGGATTGTGGTGCATCGCGGGCGTGGTGTACTCCGCCTCGACGACGACCGGCGCCGCCGCCAGGGCCCGTGCGGTGTCGCCCTTCTCGATCGAGAGGTCCTCGTACGGCCGGGCGCCGTCCAGGGCCTCCGCCAGCGTGGCGCGGGCGGGCAGGGCCTCGTACTCGGCCGTGACGCGGTGCGCGGCCTCTTCCGCCGCCTCCCGCGAGTCGGCGACGACGAGGGCGACGATCTGGCCCATGTGGTGGATCTCGTCGGAGGCCAGGGGGTTGCGGCTCGACTGGAAGTGGCCGCCCGCGCCGAGGAATTCGCCCGGCGGCAGCTTGGCCTCGGGACTGTGGTGGGTGAGCACCAGGCGGACGCCGGGCACGGCCTCGGCGTCCGCCGTGCCGATGGCGGTGAGGCGGCCGCGGGCGACGGTGCCGGTGACGAGTGCGGCGTACGCGGTGTCCGGCTCGGCGGTGTCCGCGGCGTAGCGCGCGGCTCCGGTGACCTTGGCGAGCGCGTCCGCGCGCACCACCGGGGCTCCCACGATGTCCGTCACCGGTCCTGTCCCTTCCGGCTCGCGATCATGATGGCCTCGGCCAGGACGTCCGGTCCGAGGCGGAGTTTAGCGGCGTTGCCGCCGAGGGAGCGCGCCCGCGCGAAGGCGGCGCGTCCGGCGCGCCGGGCGGCGGCCGCGGTCAGCGGGCGGCCGGTGAGCTCAGCCTCCGCCTCGTGGCAGCGCCAGGGGCGGGTGGCGACTCCGCCGACCGCGATCCGCGCGGTCAGCACGGTGTCACCGGCGGTCTCCAGGGCGACCGCGGCGGAGACGACGGCGAAGGCGTAGCTCGCCCGGTCCCGCACCTTGAGGTAGGTGGAACGGCGGCCCGCCGGGGTGGCCCGTACGGTGATCGCGGTGACGATCTCACCGGGGCGCAGCGTCGTCTCGAGGTCCGGGCGGTCGCCGTACGGCCGGTGGAGCCGCTCGAAGGGCAGGGTGCGGCGGCCTTCCGGGGAGACCAGTTCGACGTCGGTGTCGAAGGCGGCCAGGGCGGTGCCCCAGTCCCCCGGGTAGACGGCGGCGCAGGTGTCCGAGGCGCCCAGCAGGGCGTGTTCGCGGTTGACGCCGGTGAGGGCGGCGCAGCCGGTGCCGGGGGCGCGCTTGTTGCAGGGTGACGATCCGTCACGGAAGTAGGCGCACCTGGTGCGTTGGAGGATGCTGCCGCCGACGGTCGCCATGTTGCGCAGTTGTGGGGAGGCGGCCTGGCCGAGGCTCTCGGCGAGCGCGGGGTAGTCCCGTGCCAGGACGGGGTCCTCGGCGACGTCGGCCATCCTGGCGAGGGCGCCGAAGCGGAGTACGGGGCCGCCGGTGTCGATCGTGCGGAGTTCGTCGAGGCCGCCGATGTCGACGAGGCGCCGGGGCCGCATGACGTCGAGCCGCATCAGGTCGACGAGGGTGGTCCCGCCGGCGAGTACGACGGCTCCGGGTTCCCGCGCGGCCCGTACGGCCTCGTCGAGGGAGCGGACCCGGCTGTAGGCGAAGGGGCGCACTGCTGCATCTCCTCGGCGGCCGCGGCGACGGCGGCGACGATGTTGGGGTAGGCGGCGCAGCGGCACAGGTTGCCGCTCATGTACTCGCGGATCTCGTCGGCGGAACGTGCGTGGCCCTCGCGCAGGCAGGCGTCGGCGGACATGATCTGGCCGGGGGTGCAGTAGCCGCACTGGAGGGCGTCGTGGTCGACGAAGGCGCGCTGGACGGGGTGCAGTCGGCCGTCGCCGGGGGCGAGTCCTTCGATGGTGACGACGTCGGCGTCCTGCGCGGTGACGGCGAGGGTGAGGCAGGAGAGGACGCGGCGGCCGTCGAGGTGCACGGTGCAGGCGCCGCATGTGCCGTGGTTGCAGCCGGGTTTGGTGCCGGTGAGGTCGAGGTGGTCGCGGAGCAGGTCGAGGAGGGTGGTCCGGGGGTCCGTCGACAGGTCGTGGCGCTTTCCGTTGACGCGCAGTCCGATCGGGTGGATGTCCATCTCCCTTTGGTTTTCCGTCCGTTGAACGCTCGGTGGGTGGCGCACCAGGCTGTCACGGATGACGCGGGACGGCCAGCTTGCCGACAGGCCGGAGAGCGGGGGTGATCACCCGGCCGGAATGCGGCTGTACCGGAACCGGCCGTTCGCCCGCTACCTTCCGGCCATGGACCACCGCACACCCGCCGCGCCCACCACCCTCGACCGCGCGATGTTCGCCTACCCCGTGCACCACCCCGACGCCCAGCTCCGCATCGGCGCCCTGCTCCGTCTCACCGGCGCCGCCCCGCGCATCGGCTGCCTGCGCGGCCATGTCCTGGAGCGGCTGCCCGCCCTGCCCGCGCTCACCCACTACCTGGCGGACGCGGGTGGCGGCTGGACGAGGGCGGAGCGGCCCGACCTGGGCACGCACGTCGTGGAGCATGTGTTACCGCCCGGCGGTGAGCACGTGGAGCGTACGGTCCAGCGGCTCATCCGCCGCCCGCTCCCCGCGGGGGCACCGCACTGGCGCCTCTGGCTGCTGCACGGCCACGAGCCGGGCCGGTACGCCCTGTTGTACCTCGTGCACCACTCGGTGCAGGACGGTGCGGGGATGCTGCACACGCTGGAGACCCTCTTCACCCCGCACGGCACCCCGGAGGCCGAGTCGTCGGCGGTGTTCCCCGGCCTGTCCCCCGCTCCCCCCGTGACGTTCCGGGACCGCGCCCGCGCGCTGCGGAACTCGGCCCGTACGACCGGCCGGTCCCGCCTCTGGGCCTCCGCCCGCCATCCCCTGTCCTCGCGGCGGCGGTTCCGCTGGACGGAGGTGCCCGCGGCCCGGCTGCGGGCCGTGGGCCGGCTCCGGGGCGGCAGCGCCAACGACGCCTATCTCGCCACGCTGGCGCACGCGGTGCAGGACTGGGGGACGGGCCACTGGCCTCCCGCGTGCCGCGCGGCGGAACTGCCGCTGATCATGCCCACGAACATCCGCCGCCCCGGGGAGGCGGGTGCGCCCGGCAACCGTACGGCGATGGTGCGGCTCGTCCTGCCGGGCGGGGACATCCCGTTGGAGCGGCGGCTGGACGGGGCGATCCGGGCCACGGCCCCGCTGAAGTCGGTGTGCCACCGCGAGGCGCTGCGGCGCGCGGCGGCGGCCGTGCCGGGCGTCCCCGCGTGGGCGCTGCCGGGGCTGCTGCGGGCCGTGGCCACCCCGGCCACCGCGGCGATGGGGGTGTCGGGGCTGGTGGCCCGGCACGACCTCCAGCTCGACGGGGACCCGGTCGTCCGGGTGCTGCCGGTGGGCTGTCTGCCGGAGGCGAGCCCGCTCGGCACGCTGCTGCTGACCTATCGGGGCGTGTCGACGGCGTGCTTCATGACGGACCGCGCCCTGCCGGGGCTGGACACGCTCCATCTGCGCTGGCGGCGGATCGTGTCCGGGGCGGTGGGCTGACCCCGGTGGTCAACCGCCCGGGGCCGTCGCCGCGGTCGTGGCTCACGTGCCGCGCGTCTGTTCCACGGGCAGGTGGCGGGGGCCGCGGAGGACCGGGCTGCGGCGGTACTCGGGCGGGTCCTCCAGCAGGCGGGGGTGGTCGAGGCGGTGGAGGAGGGCGGTCAGGGCGATCTGTGTCTCGACGCGGGCGAGGGGCGCGCCGAAGCAGTTGTGGACGCCGCTGCCGAAGCCGAGATGCTGGTTGTCGGTGCGGGTGGGGTCGAAGCGGTCGGGGTCGGGGAAGCGGAGCGGGTCGCGGTTGCCGGAGGCGAGCACGAGGATCAGGGGCGCGCCCTTGGGGACGGTGACGCCGGCCACCTCGATGTCGGTCAGCGGGCTGCGCTGGGGCAGGAACTGGACGGGTGGTTCGTAGCGGAGGAGTTCCTCCACGGCGCCGGGCATCAGCTCGGGCCGGTCGCGGAGCCGTGCCAGTTCCTCGGGGTGGCGCAGCAGGGTGAGCATGCCGTTGGTGATGAGGTTGACGGTGGTCTCGTGTCCGGCGATCAGCAGGAGGACCGCGGTGGTCATCAGTTCCTGGTGGGTGAGCCGTCCGTCCGGCCCGTCGTCGTTGGCGAGGGCGGAGAGCATGTCGTCGGTGGGGCGGCGGCGCCGTTCCTCGGCGAGCTCTCCCAGATACAGCCCCATGGCCTTGCGTGCTTCCATGGCGGCGCACTGGCGGGGTTCGGGGTCCTCGTCGGGGGTGAAGTCGATGGCGGCGACGACCGTGTCCGCCCATACGTGCACCTGCTGCACGTCGCCGGGCGGTACGCCGAGCAGCCGGCAGATGACGGTGACGGGGAGGGGGAAGGCGAAGTCGTCGACGAGGTCGACGCGGTCCTTGTCCTTGAGGGTGCCGGCGAGTTCGTCGGCGATGCGGGCGATGTCGGCGCGCAGCGCGTCGACGCGGGCCGGGGTGTGGGGCGGTCCGAAGTGCCGCATGGTGAGCCGGCGGAGCCGGTCGTGCTCGGGGTCGTCGTGCCCGATGAAGGACACCGGCAGGTCCTCCGCGCCGCGCAGGAGGTTCCGCGGGTCGGTGCGGCTGCGGGGGTCGGAGCTGACGCGCGGGTCGTGGAGCAGCGCGGTGATCTCGTGGTAGGTGCCCACCAGGTAGGAGCCGTCCTCCTGGAGCGCCACGCCGTGTTCGCGGAGTTCGGCGTAGAGCGGGTAGGGGTCGGGGCGGTTCGCGTAGTCGGTGATCCGGCGGAACAGGGTGTCCGTGGACATGTGCGGGCTCCTGGTGGGGGGTGGCTGTGGGGGTCAGCCCGGTCGCAGCAGGGTCAGGCGGCGGTCCGGCATATGGCCGGTGAGGGCGACGGTCGGCCCGTGCGAGAGCAGGGCGGGGTCGGGTACGTCGGAGGGGACGGGTTCGTTCCCCGCGACGAAGTCGGCGGCGCCGGGGCCGGGCGGGAAGGGGGCCGCGGTCTCGATCAGGTACTGATAGTGCTCCAGCCATTTGGCGCGGTTGACGGTGACCGCGGCGGTGACGCGCCCGCGGTAGCCGTAGACCGCGACCAGGCGGCGGTCCTCCGGCGTGCCCTGGGCGATGACGACCTGGTCGGAGAAGGTCGGCACGCCGACCGACTTGATGTTGAGGCCGAACTGGCTGGACCAGAAGACGGGCACGGCCAGGTGGGGGCGGCGGCGCGGGCCCGGGTTGACCATGTTGTGGGCGGCCACCTCGGCCTGGGCGACCGCGTTGCCCCAGTGTTCGAGGGCGAGGAGCTGGTACTCGAAGAGCGGGTGGGGGAAGCGGGCGACGTCACCGGCGACGTAGATGTCGTCGGTGACGATGCCGTACATGTCGAAGACGCGGCACCCGGCGTCGCAGGCGAGGCCCCGGGGGCCCGCGGCGAGGCCGGAGTCGGCCAGCCATTCGGTGTTGCGGACCGCGCCCAGGGCGACCACGGCGATGTCGGCGTCGACACGGCTGCCGTCGGAGAGTTCGGCTCCGGTGAGGCGGCCGTCGCCGGTGAGGGCGGTGACCGTCACGCCGCAGCGCAGGTCGACGCCGTGGGCGCGCTGCAGTTTCGTGGCGAAGGCGCCGACCGTGCCGCCGAGCGCGCCGATGAGGGGCGCGCGGCCGCGCTCGACGACCGTCACCGCCAGGCCGCGTTCCCGGCACGCGGAGGCGATCTCCGAGCCGGTGAACCCGGCGCCGATCACCAGGACGCGGCGCGGCCCGGCGTCGAGGCGCTCGGCGAGCAGGCCCGCGTCGTCGCTCGTGCGCAGGGTGAACACGCCGTCCAGGGCGGCTTCCTCGGGGTGGGGCCAGGGGCGGGCGCGGGTGCCGGTGGCGATCAGCAGCTGGTCGTAGTCGAGGTGGCCGCCGTCGGCGAGGAGGACCTTCTTGGCGACGGGGTCGAGCCCGGCGGCGCGGACGCCGAGCCGCCACCGGGCGTCGACCGGGCGCCGGGCGGGCAGTCCGCACGCGTCGGCGCGGGCCCGTCCGAGCAGCACCTGCTTGGACAACGGGGGCCGGTCGTAGGGGAGGTGGGGCTCGTCCCCGACGAGGGTGAGCGAGCCGGTGAAGCCCTCGTCGCGCAGCGTCTCGGCGGCGCGCAGCCCGGCCAGCGAGGCCCCGACGACGACGATCCGCCCGTCGCGCGCGTCAGCCGGCACCGGAGCCCGCCTGCTCCCCGGCGAGGATGGCCTGTACCGGGCAGGCCGCGGCGGCCCGGCGCACGTGCTCGTCCTGGCCGTCGGGGACGGTGGGGGTGTACATCAGGGCTTCCTCGCCGTGCAGCTCGAACACCCGCGGGGCGAGGAACACGCACTGCGCGTAGCCCTGGCAGCGGTTGAGATCGACCACGACCCGCATCCCGGTCCGTTTCCTCTCGTCGGCCCGCAGCCCCTCTCCGTCCTATCATCCGCGGCGGGACGGCGCCGGTGGTGGTGCTCCGACAGGGTTCTGCGGAGTCCCGTAGGGGACTCGTCACGGAGGGGGCCCGTGCGGCTCAGGTGACGGTGGTGACGACGACGAAGCGCAGGTCGGGCTGTTCCGCGGGCATGAGGACGTGGCTGGTGACGCGGATCTCCGCGCCGCCGTGGCAGGGCAGCCGGAGGCGGAGGCGGTGGCCGCCGGGGTGGTCGACCACGGCGTGCTGTTCCGCCCAGATGCGGCGGCAGGTGCCGTTGGCGGCCAGGACGTCCTCGATCAGGGCCTGGATCAGCGCGTTCCGCGGGGCCCGGTGGCTGGCCAGCCGGAGCATGGGCAGATAGGTGCGGGCGCAGGTCTCCTCCCAGTCCAGCACCTGTTCGCGGGCCTCGTCCGAGGTCAGCGCCCAGCGCATCAGGTTGGCCTGCGGCTCACGGGTGAAGGGGAACCACTCGGTCATGGGGGTGTTGGCGGCGACGATGTTCCAGGCGGCGTCGGAGAGGTAGGCGGGGTGCGGCGCCTGGTGTTCGAGGAGGGCGACGGTCGCGGGGTCGACGGTGGTCCGGCCGTGCCGGGTGCCGCTCGTGGGCGGGCGGCGGCCGGAGACGCCGAGGAAGAGGGTGAGGGTCTCGGTCTCGCTCAGCCGCAGCGCCTCGGCGACGCGCAGCAGGAAGGCGTCCGAGAACTCGCGGGGCGCGCCGGTCTCCAGGGCGCGGTACCAGCCCTCGCTCACTCCGGTCAGCCGGGCGACGTCGGCCTGTGACATCCGCGATCCGGCCCGGTGTCCCCAGATGCGGAGCTCGGGTATGCGCCGCCGGTCGATCCGCTCCCGCCACGCGCGCAGCAATCGGCTGACGGAATCGCCGTCGGTGCACGTCACCGTCGCCGGGAACTCGGGACTTTGGTCCTGTTTCACCATGAGATCACGGGCCCGTCTTTAAACGATCATTGCCATGCCCGTTTCTACCGGATCGGGCCCGTACTGACCAGCCCCGGCCCAACCACCCGGAATTGCCGGGCGAGTTGATTCGCCGCCCGCGCGGAGTGCGGCGCGCGCCGCGGGACCGCCACTGGAACTCACGACACTACGAGTGTCGGATTACCTGTTGCACACTCTGGGGGCGAAGCAGACGTCGCGGCGAGATGCACCCCGTGGCGTCCGGTGCCGCGTGTCCGGATTCGGGAAACCCATAAGGACTCTTTGGGGGTGTCAGAATTTGCGCTTTCATATTCTCGGTCCTTTACGGATCGCCGACGGCCCCGAGGTGGTCGTCCTTCCCCCGTCGAAGCCCACCATTCTGCTCGCCGCATTGCTCCTGCGCCCGGGTGCGGTGGTCTCGACGGACTTCCTGCGGCGTGCGATCTGGGGTGACGAGGAGCCGTCGGCGGCGAAGGCGGCGCTGCACGCGTGCGTGCTGCGGCTGCGGAAGACGTTCACCAAGTACGGGATTTCCGAGGCGGTGATCGAGTCCGTGCCGGGCGGCTACCGGATCGTGGTCGGGGCGGGCTCGCTCGACCTGGCCGGGTTCCGGGAGCTGCGGGCCAGGGCGCGCGCCGAGCGCGATCCCGAGGCGGAGCTGTGCGTGCTGAGGGAGGCGCTGTCGCTGTGGGAGGGGCCCCCGCTGGCCAACGTCCCGTCGGAGTTCCTGCGCCGGGGCGAGCTGCCGGGGCTCGTCGAGGAGCGGCTGGCCGTCGTCGAGCGGGCCTGTGACATCGAGCTCGCGCTGGGGCGTTGCGGGCAGGCGCTGGTGGAGCTGTGGGCCGCGGTCCGGGCCCACCCCGGGCACGAGCGGTTCCGGGAGCAACTCGTCGAGGCCCTCTACCGCAGTGGCCGCCAGGCCGACGCCCTGGCGGAGTGCCGCGAGGTCAAGCGGTATCTGCGGGAGGAGCTGGGGGTGGATCCCGGACCCGGGCTGCGGAAGCTGGAGCTGGGCATCCTTCGCGGCGAGCCGATGGGCCCGCCCGCGGCTCCCCCGGCTCCACCGGCGCGCGAGGCGGCCCCGGTGGAGCCGGTGGAACCGCCGCCGATCGCCGCCGTGTCCTGCTTCACCGGCCGTGCGGCGGAGAGCGCGGCGATCGCCGCGCGGCTGACCGCCGACCGCTCGGGACCCATGATCGTGGTGGTCTCGGGCGCCCCGGGCATCGGCAAGACGGCGCTCGCCCTGCACGCGGCCCAGCTGGCCGAACGGCACTTCCCGGACGGGCTGTTCGCGGTGCGGACGACCCGCGCCGACGGCACGCCCCGGCCGACGGCGGAGGTGGCCGCCGAGCTCCGCCACGGCGCGGGGAACGGTGCCGCCGGGCCCGCCGGGAGCCGCCGGGCGCTGCTGGTCCTGGACGACGTGACCGACGCCGACCTGGTGCGGCCGCTGCTGCCGACGGGCGCGGGCAGCGCCGCGATCGTCACCAGCAGGCTCGGTCTCGCCGGGCTCGTCGCGGCGCACGGCGGCTGGGTGCACCGCCTGGGCACGCTCACCGAGGACGAGTCCTGCCTGCTGCTGGCGTCCGTCCTCGGTGACGGCAGGGCCGAGGCGGAGCCGGAGGCGGTCCGCGAGCTGGCGGCGGCGTGCGGCCACTTCCCGTTCGCGCTGCGCATCATGGCCGCGCGGCTGCTGACCCGGCCGCGGCTGACGGTGTCCGACTGTACGGCCTGGCTGCGCGCGGACCCATTGGCGCGGCTCTCCCTTCCCGACGATCCGCGGATGTCGGTGCCGAAGGCCCTGCGGGACGCGCTGGAACGGCTGGATCCCCGGCTGGCCGACGCGTTTCTCCGGGTCGGCGGCGCACCGGCGGCGGGGATTTCGGTGCCGGTCGCCGCGGGCCTTCTCGGAATACCGCCGGTGGCCGCCGAGGAAATCCTGGAGCGGCTGGTGGACGTGAGCCTGCTCGAAGAGGGACCGGCCGGCGGCTATCGGATGCACGGGCTGCTCCGGGATTTCGCCCGGCGCGCCACCGGACACCAGGACGACTCCCCCGCGCTGACCATGCGCCATTGAATTCATCCGTCTCCTTCACGAGGTGTGAAAGACATGCTCGAAGCCTACGAAGAGATTGCCGGGACGCGGCCCCGCATCCGCCGTGACGTCCTCTTCACCGAGACCGCGGAAGGGGTGCTGTTCCACAACGCGCACGGCGGGTTCCACCTCAACGCCGCGTCCGCGTACCGGTTCGCCACGCTGCTCGTCCCGCATCTGAACGGGGAGAACCGGGTCGCCGACCTGTGCGAGGGGCTCGGCGAGAAGCAGCGCGCCATGGTCGGGAAACTGGTGCGGACGCTGTACGAGCGGGAGTTCGCCCGCGACGCGCCCGTGGCCGGCGCGACGGCCGCGGCCGTCCTGGCCCCGGAGGTGGCGGAGCGCTTCGCCCCGCAGATCTCCTATGTCGACCACTACACCGACGACGCGGCCCGGCGCTTCGCGGAGTTCCGTTCCGCGAAGGTGGCGGTGCTCGGTGACGGCGCGGTCGCCCGCTGGTGCGTGCTGAGCCTGGTCCGCAACGGCATCGCCGCCGTCGGCCACCAGGAGCCCGCCGGCACCGGGCCCGCCCCCGGGACCGAGGCCGCCGGACTCGACGCGGCGGGCTGCCCGGTCGCGCTGCAGCCGCTGGCGGCGGACGGGCCGTTGGCCTGGGGCGATCTGGCGGCGTACGACATCGTCGTGGTCACCGGTGGCACCGCGGGTTCCCGGCAGTTGTTCCGGCTCCTGGAGGCGGGCGTGCCGGAGGGGAAGACCCTGATACCGGCGGCCCTGTTCGGCGGCCGCGCGGTGATCGGCCCGCTGATGACGCGGGACACCTCGGGCTGCTGGGCCTGTGCCGTGCTGCGGCTCGGTGCCCACGGTGACGCCGCGGCGGCCGCCGACCTGTGGAGCGGCGTCTGCCTCCCCGACGGCGGGGCCGTGCCCCTGCCCGAGCCCGGCCGCGGCCTCTCCGCGATGATCGGGAACCTCCTCGGCTACGAGGTCTTCCGGCTCACCACCGGCGCGCTGCCCGCCGAGACCCGCGGGCAAGTGATCGTCCAGGACATGGAGTCCTTCGACGTGGTCGCGGAGCCGCTGCTGACGCACCCGCGCTGCCCGTTCTGCCGTACGGCCGCCACGGAGGCGACGCCCGGCGCGGTGGTGGCACCGGCGGACGGGCCCGACGCGGCCGGGGGCAGCACGTCGGCGGACATCGACACCGACGCGCTGCTCGCCGAGCTCAACGGCCGCCGCGTCCTGGTCGGTCCGCACGCGGGCGTGTTCCACGGGTTCACGGACGAGCCGTGGACCCAGACCCCGCTGAAGGTCGGCACCGTGAGCCTGCCCCTCGGGCACGGTGCGCGGCGGCAGCTCGCCGCGTTCGACCTGCACACCGTCGCGGGCGCCCGGTTGTCGGCCCTCGCCACGGCGGCGGGCGTCTACGCCGAGCACGTCGTCCCGCCGGCCGGCGTCCTCACCGGTTCCGCCGCCGCGGGTGCCCGCCGGGTCGGGCCCGCGGAACTGACCGTGGCCGGCGGCCTCCCCGCCGTCGCCGACGACGTGACCGCGTGGGTCCGGGCCGGTTCGCTGACCGGTGGGCCGGAGGCGGTGGTACCGGCGGGCGCGGTGCGCACCTTCGGCGCGTACAACCGGGACCGGCTGTTCACCGCGACGGCGGCGGGCACCGGAGCGGGCCGTACGGCCGCCGAGGCCGCCGCGCGCGGGCTGTCGTCCGCCCTGTGCCACGACGCGCTGCTGCGTGCCGTGCGCGGGACGGCCGGGGCGGCCCGGGTCGCGGCGGACGCGGCGGGCGCCGACCCGGAGCTGACGTTCCTGGTCAGTTCGGCGCGCAACCTCGGCATCGACTACGAACTCCTCGACCTCGGGGAGGCACGGCGCTCCTCGGCGCACGTGCTGTTCGCCCGCGCGCTCCTCCCCCGGACCGGCGAGTGGATCTGGTCGGTGGCGGGCGCCACCGACCGGCGGCGGGCCGCGGTGACGGCCCTGCGCGACCTGCTGGGACAGGAGCAGCTGGGCCGTGAACTCGACAGTTCCGCCGTGGACCTGGGCGACCCGCTGCTGGCCGACCTGGCGCCGGAGGCGCTGGCCGTGACCGGGGAGAGCGCCGCGCGGCTGGACGCGTCGGACGCCACGTCGTACCGGACGGTGCTGGACCGGCTGCGCGCGGCGGGCCGCGAGGCGCTGGTCGTGGCCACGGACTCGGCGGACCTGCTGGCGGGCGGCATCAGCACGGCCCGGGTGCTGCTCACGCGCGAGGACGCCCATGCCCGCTGACGTCCCCCCGGAGTGGGAGCGGGCCCGCCGGGAGCTGGCCGGGCTGCTGGGCGGGTCCCCGGCGGGGTCCGGGGCGGTCGAGGTCACCGTGCTCGGCATCCGGGACGAGCTGGCCCAAGGCCCGTCCGGTGAGCGCGGGTTCGCACCGCGTGTGCAGCTCTACGGGCATCACGCGCTCGTCGGCCCGGCCGTCCGGGCGGGCGGGGCGTGTCCCCGGTGTCTGGCGCGGCGCTGGCAGTCCGTGCGCGGCCGTGCGCTGCGGGACGCGCTGGAGCTCGGCTCCGGCACGCGGGCCGCGGGGCGGCCGCCGTACGCGGTCCCGTTCCTCGCGGACGCCCTCGCGGCATTGCTGACGGCTCGTCATGACAGCACCGGCGACGGCCTGTTCACGGAGATCCATCTCGTCGACCTCGAAACCCTGCGGGTGAGCCGTCATCAGTTGGTGCCGGACGCCGAGTGCCCGGACTGCGGGCGCCGTGTCGCCGACAGCGCGGAGGCGGCCGAGTTCCCGCTGGGGCCCGCGCCCAAGTACCGGCCCGGCGCGTTCCGGGTGCGGCCGGTGGAGGAGTACGGCCTGCCGGTGGCGGCGTTCGCCAACCCGGTGTGCGGGGCGCTCGGTCCGGGGGTGGTGCACGACGTGGCGTCGGCGTCCACGTCGGCCACGGTCGGCTGCTTCGAGCTGCGCTCGGGCGAGTATCTGCGCGAGACGTTCTGGGGCGGGCACGCCGACACGTACGCGGACAGCGAGCGGATCGGTGTGCTGGAGGGCCTCGAACGGGCGGCGGGCATGCGGGCCCGGGGGCGGGCGTCGGCCGTGCGCGCGTCGCTGGCGGAGCTGGGCGGCGACGCGCTCGACCCGCGCGCGTGCGGCCTGTACTCGGCGGAGTTCCACCGGGCGAACCCCCGCGTGGTGCCCTTCTCCGCCGACCGCGTGATCCCGTGGGTGTGGGGGTACTCGCTGCGGGACCGCCGGCCGCTGCTCGTGCCGGAGATCCTCACCTACTACGGCACGCCCGGCCTGGAGAACCGCTTCGTGCAGGAGAGCTCCAACGGCTGCGCCTCGGGCGGTTCTCCGGAGGAGGCGGTCTACCACGGGCTGATGGAGGTGATCGAGCGCGACGCCTTCCTGCTCGCGTGGTACGGCCGGGCGGCGCTGCCCGAGATCGACCCGATGAGCGGCGCGGACCCCCGGACGCGGCAGATGGTCGACCGGCTGGCGATGTACGGCTACGAGGCGCGGTTCTTCGACACGCGGGTCACGTTCCCCGTGCCGGTGGTGACGGCGGTCGCGGTCCGTGCGGACGGGGGGCCGGGCACGCTGTGCTTCGGCGCGGGCGCGGGTCTCGACCCGGAAGCGGCGCTCGCGGGCGGTCTCTGCGAGATCGCCACCGACGCGGTGAACATCCGGGGCCGGGTCGAGCGCGACGGTGCCCGGCTGCGGGCCATGGCCGCCGACTTCGACAAGGTACTGGCCCTGCACGACCATCCGCTGGTCTACGGGCTGCCGGAGATGGCGGGCCACGCCTCGTTCCTCCTCGGGAACGGCGGCCCGAAGCGCTCGTTGGCGGAACTCTACGGGCCGGGCGGCCGGACCCTGCCGGTGTCGGACGACCTCCGGGACGACGTCCACGCCTGCGTGGCCGCGGTGACCGGCGAGGGCTTCGACGTGATCGTCGTCGACCAGACGCTGCCCGAACAGCGCGATCTGGGGCTGCACACGGTGAGCGTGCTCGTGCCCGGTCTGCTGCCGATCGACTTCGGCTGGCAGCGGCAGCGCGCCCTGCGGATGCCCCGGATGCTGACGGCGCTGCGCGCGGCGGGTCTGCGCGAGCGCGACCTGCGGCCGGACGAGCTCAACCCGGCGCCGCACCCCTTCCCCTGAGTCACCGAGTCACCGCATTCCCTTGAGTCGCCGAACCCCTGTCGTCGAACTGCTGAGGAGAACCCGTGGGTTACGCCCATGACTACGCGTCCGCGATCATGCATCGCGGCAGGATCCCGATGGAGCCGGCCGGCTTCGTGCCCGACTGGTCGGACCGTCCGCGCAAGGGGAAGTTCTACCCGGGCGCCGAGTCGTTCCCGCTGCCGGAGGGCGGCTCCGACCCGTCCGCCACGGTGCGGAAGGGGGTGTTCGCCGGGCCTCGGGAGGAGCCGTTCACGCTGCCGCTGCTGGGCGGGATGCTCCTGGACTCGTACGGCCGTACCGGGCGCCGTCTCGGTGTCCAGGCCAATACGGACCTGCCGTCGCTGCCCTGCTACACCGACGCCAACTGGTCCCGGGGCTCCGCCTCGGGCGGCGGCCTCTACCCCGTCACGGTCTACTGGGTGAGCGGCCCCGGCGGGCCGCTCACGCCGGGTGTGTACCACTACTCGACGACGCACCACGCGATGCAGCGGCTGCTGGCGGGCGACGTCTCCGCGGAGGTCCGCGAGGCCGCCGGGCTGGGCATGACGACGGATCAGTTCCTGGTGATCGGCGTCAAGTTCTGGCAGAACGCCTTCAAGTACAACAGCTTCTGCATGCACGCGGTCAGCATGGACGTCGGGGCCGCGCTGCAGACCTGGCGGATGTGGGCGGGTGCCCGGGGGCTGCGCGTGGAGCCCGTCCTGTGGTTCGACGAGGAGCGGCTGGTGCGGCTGCTCGGCCTCGACGTCATGGAGGAGGGCGTCTTCGCGGTGGTGCCGCTCTCCTGGGAGGGCGGGCCCGCCACGGCCACCGGGCGACCCGCCGGGCCCGCGCCGAGGGTCCGGCGGGCCGAGAGCGAGCGTTCCCGCAAGGTGATCGCCTTCGAGACCGTCCGGCGGATCCAGGCCGCGACGGTCGAGAACGCCGCCGACCGCCCCGCGCCGGGCGCGCTCGCCCCGGCGGCCGTCCTGCCGGAGCCCGCGCACGGCGAGCGGGTCGCGCTGCCCGAGCCGCCGCCGCTGGACATGGAGGTGCGGCAGGCGCTGCGCCGTAGGCGCAGCAGCTTCGGCCGCTTCGACGCACAACACCCCTTGGAAGCCGGGAAGTTGGCAGCGGTGCTGGACGCCGCCGCGGCGGCGTCCGTGGGCGGCGACGCCACCGGCCCGGACGGGCCTCCGCTGGCCAGGCTGTACGTCTTCGTCAACCATGTCGAGGGCGTCGCTCCCGGCGCGTACGCCTATGTGCCGGACACCCGTGAGCTGCGGCTGGTGAAGCCGGGGCCGCCGGGCGGCTTCCTGCAGCGGAACTACTTCCTGTCCAACTACAACCTGGAGCAGGCGGGGGCCGTCGTCGTGCCCGCCGTGCGCACCGCCGCCGTGCTCGACGCGGTCGGCGACCGCGGCTACCGGCTGGTCAACGCCACGGTCGGGGCGGTCGCGCAGACCTTCTACACGGCCGCGACGGCCCTGGGCGTGGGCAGCGGTGTCGCGCTCGGCTACGACACCGTGTCGTTCGTCGAGGAGCTGGACCTCGCCGGCAGCGGCGAGGCACCGCTGCTGATCATGCTCATCGGCCATGAGCGGCCCGGCTCCGCCGACTTCCGCTACGAGATCGCCTGAGCGGCGCTGGGGAGACATGACCACCGAGACATCCCACTGGGCGATGGCCCCGCGCTTCATGCTGCGCGTGGCCGGGCTGCCCCTGGACTCCGTACGGGCCCTGCGCTGTCCGGAGACGGGCCGCTGGGCGGAGCGCGTGCTCCGCGAGGAGGCGCGGCTGCGGGACCGGGGCGCGGCGCTGAGCGACCGGCTGCACCCGCTCGTCAAGGCCGCCGGCGGCGAGCGCGACCGCCGGGCGCTGCTGCGGCTGCGGCGGGAGGTGTTCAACGGCAGGCTGCCCGCCGGGCCGGAGGGGGCCGTCGCCCTGGTCACCGCGGCGGACCCGGCGGCCGCCGCCGAGGTGACCGCCTGGGTGCGCGACCGCCGGGCGCTGGCGGAGCTGCTCGCCGAGGGCGGCCCGCTGCTCGCCACCGAGACCGCCCGCACCCGCGGTGCGCTGCGCGGCCTGCTGGGCGAGGAACGGCTGCGCCTGGGGCTGCTGCTGGCGTCGCCGGAGCTGGAGGAGCGGCTGGACGCGTACGCGGCCGCGGACCCGGCCCGGGAGCCGGACAAGCGGCTGCGCAAGGTCGAGCGCTCCGCGCTCGCCTACCTCTACCGGACGGCCTGCAAGACCAGTCCGTTCAGCACGTTCACCGCGGTGGCCGTCGGCCGGTTCACCGACGGGACGGCGGAGACGCTCCGTGTCCCGGAGGCGTGGAGCGGCCATCCGCGGCTGAACGTCGTCGTCCTGGCCCGGCTCGCCGAGCTGATCACCGCCGACCCCGGGCGGCGCGGCGACCTGCCCGTCACCCTCGCCTCCGGCTGGGGGCTCGACGACGACCGGGTCCGCTATGTGCGCCGCTCGGTGACGGCGGGCGACGACGACGCCGCGGTCACCTTCGACGCGGCGAGCGACCGGCTGTTCTTCCTGCGCCGCAGCGGCACCCTGGAGCGGCTGCTGGCGCTGTTCGCCGAGCGGCCGGAGCTCCGCTACCGGGAGCTGGTGCGCTGGCTGGGCGCCGAGCGGGGCGCGGACCCGGAGGAGTGCGAGCGCTATCTGACGGCCCTGCTGGAGCTGGGCATGGTGCGGATCCCCTGCCTGGCCACCGATGTGCACACCGCCGACCCGCTGCGCGCGTTCCGCGACGCCCTGCGCGCCCTGGACCGCCCGTGGGCGACGCGGCTCGCGGAGACGCTGGAGTGGCCGGTCTCGTGCGTCGACCGCTATCCCGCCGCCGGCCCCCGGCTGCGCCGGGAGCTGCTGACCGAGCTGCGCCGCTCCCTGACGGATATTCAGCGGGAGCTCGGGGCGCGGGCGCCGGGCCTGCCGCGGACGCTGCTCTACGAGGACGTCCGCGCCGGGGACGGGGAGGTCGCCTGCTCGTGGGCCGCGCTCGGCGCCGGGCCGCTGGAGGCACTGCGCTCCGTGGAACGGGTGCTGCCCGCCTTCGACCTGACACTGCCTCAGCGGATCACACTCAAGGGCTTCTTCGTGGCGCGGTACGGCCGGGGCGGCCGCTGCGACGACCTGCTGAAGCTCGTGCACGATTTCCACGAGGACTTCTACGACCAGTACTTGACGTTCACCGCGCGCCGCAAGCCGTTCGACGAGCAGGGCGCGTACGTCCCCGAGCCGAACTGGCTGGGGCTGCCCGGGATCGCGGCCGTGGACGCGGCCCGCGAGGAGTGGACGGCCCGGATGCGCGGGCTCTGGGACACCGCGCGGGGCGCCGAGGAGATCCACGTCCGCGCCGGGGCGGTCGGCGCGGTCGCGGACAAGCTGGCCGGGGTCGCGCCCGGTTTCGCGCCGCAGAGCCACTTCCTCCAGCTGGTGCGGCGGGACGGCGATCCGCTGGCCGTGCTCAACCAGTCGTACGGCGGGCTCGCGTTCCCCTTCAGCCGGTTCACCCACTGCTACGACGGCGCGGACGAGGGGCTCTCCGGCCGGATCCGGCGCGAGGCCGTCGCGGCGCAGCCGGACGGGGCGGTGTTCGCCGAGATCACCGGCGGCTCCGTCACCAGCAACCTCAATCTGCACGGGCGGCTGACGGACTTTCAGATCGTGTGTCCCGGTGAGACGAGCACGGTGCCGGAGGAACAGCGGATCGGCCTGGACGACCTGTACGTCGAGCACGACCCCGGCGCCGACCGGCTGGTGCTGCGCTCGCGGCGGCTCAGCCGCGAGGTCGTCCCCGTCTACCTGGGCTATCTCGTGCCGCTGGCGCTCCCGGAGATCCCGCGCACGCTGCTGCTGCTCTCCCCCACGTCCATGGCGCCGCTCGACGTGTGGGGCGGGGTGCCGGAGGGCGAGCCCGAGGACGGGGTGACGACGCGGCCGCGGGTGCGGCACGGCCGGCTCGTGCTCAGCAGGCGCAGTTGGACGGCGGCGGCCGCGGCACTGCCCGCGCGGCCGTCCGGCCCCTCCGGGGACGCCGACGCGCGGCTGTTCCTGGAGTGGCAACGATGGCGGGAGCGGCACCGGTTGCCCCGCCGGGTCTTCGCCACCGTCACGGCGGCGGCGGGAGCGGCGGCCCGCGCGAAACCGCAGTACGTCGACTTCGACAGCTGGCTGTCGCTCGTCGCCCTGCACGGGCTGCTCAAGGACCCCGGGGACCGGGTGGTCTTCCGCGAGGCGCTGCCCGACGAGGACGGGCTGCACGCCTCCTCCGGCCGGGGCGGGCACGTCGTGGAACTGGCCGTCGAGACCCTCCGCAACGACCTCGAAGGAACCGGTGCGCTGACATGACCGTACCCAGCACCGGCACGGCCGGCGCCTGGCAGGCCCTGCACATCCACTACGCCGCCAACCCGCAGCCCCTGATGACCCGGTGCGTCGGACCGCTCGTCGAGGAACTCACCGCCGACGGGCTGCTGGCGAACCACTTCTTCATCAACTACTGGCTGGAGGGGCCGCACGTGCGGCTCCGCCTCAGACCCGCGACCGAGGCCGCCACCGGCGAGGTCCTCGACCGCGCGGAGCGCGCCATAGCGGCCTTCCTGCGGGAGCGGCCCGCGCTCTACGAGGTGGACACCTCCGGCTTCCTCAACGAGTTCTACAACACCCTGTTCGAGCTGGAGTTCCCGGAGGACGAGCGGGCCGGTTTCCTGGCCGCCGACGGGCGGATGCGGCTGCGGCCCAACAACACGTTCAGCCGCGAGCCCTACGAGCCGGAGTACGGCAAGTACGGCGGCCCGGCCGGGATCGAGCTCGCCGAGTGGCACTTCCGGCACTCCAGCGAACTCGTCATCGAGGCCGTCCGCAGCATGAACCTCCACCTCCGGACGGTCCGGCTGGGCACCTCGGCGCAGCTGATGATGGTGATGGCGGGCTGCTTCCTGCCCGGCCGGGCGGAGCTCGTGGAGTACCTGGACCGCTACCACGCCTTCTGGCACAGGGCGTTCTCCGGCACGGACCTCATCGGATCGGACGTCTACGAGCGCGGTTACGAGGGCATGGGCCCCGGGCTCGCGTGGCGCTTCGACGCCGTGCTGGGCGCCCTCGCGGACGGCGAGCCCCACCGGCTCCCGCGCTTCCTGCGGGGCTGGGCGGAGCACTGCGCCGAACTCCGCTACCGCGCCACCGCCCTGGCCCTGCGCGGCGACCTCGTGTTCCGCTCCTGGGACGGCACCACCGACGAGCGGGTGACGGACCCGGCAACGGCCCTGCCCCTCCTGCTGTCCCCCTATATGCACATGACCAACAACCGGCTCCATGTGACCATCCGCGACGAGGCCTACCTGTCGTACGTCCTGGGCCGCGCCCTGCGCGAGGAGGGCAGCCCATGAGCCCCGGGCCGCTGGAGCGGCGGCCCGCCCTGCGCCCGGACGTCCTGCGCAGCGCCGCGCTGCGGCGTGGTCCGGCCGTGGTCCACCTGGTGAAGGACCCGCGCGACGGGCAGTCCTTCGAGGTCGGCGTCAAGGAGCACTTCCTGATGTCCCGGCTGGACGGCACCCGGACACTCGGCGAGATCGGTGACGAGTACGCCCGGACCTTCGGCCGGCGGCTGGGCGAGGCCAACTGGCGGCAGCTCCTGGGGCTGTTGTGGGAGCGGGGGCTCCTGGAGGGCGCCGAACCGCGCCCGGTCCCGGCCCCCGCGGCCCCGGAGCGGCGCACCCTGCTCAAGGGCACGCTGCGGCTGACCGCCGACGCGGCGGCCACCACGGACCGGCTGCACAGGGCCGTCGGCTTCGCCCTGACGCCCGGCTTCGTGGTGCCGCTCCTGCTGCTGGCGCTCGGCCTGGAGGCGTACGTGGCCGCCCGCCTGGGGGCGTTCGTGGACGCGTCGCTGGAACTGTTCCGGCAGCCCGCGGCGCTGCTCGCGGTGTTCACCCTGCTGTGGGTGAGCACGGCCCTCCACGAGCTCGCCCACGGGGTGGTCGCCCGGCACTTCGGCGGGACCGTCGGCGAGATCGGGCTGCGCTGGCACCTGCCCATGGTGTTCATGTACTGCAAGGTGGAGAACTATCCCTATCTGCCCACCCGTTGGGCGCAGGTCGCGACCGCTGCCGCGGGCACGGTCATGAACCTGGCCTTCCTGCTGCCGTTCCTGGCGCTGCGGGCGGTCCTGCCCGAGGGCGACGCGGCCCAGGGGCCGCTGGCCGGGCTGCTGTTCATCGGCTCCGTCCTGGCCCTCACCAACCTGGTGCCGCTGCCGCCGCTCGACGGCTACAAGATGCTCGGGCACTCCCTCGGGATGGCCGACTACGCCACCGAGAGCCGCCGTTTCCTGCGGCTGCTGGGAGCGCGCGCCGTGCGGCGCGGCCCCGGGGTGGCCGCGTACCCCCGCGCGGCACGGATCGCCTACACCGCGTACGGGCTGGGGGCTCCCCTCCTCGTCGGCGGCAGCGGAGCGGCCGCCGTACTGCTGTGCCACCACGCCCTGTCCGGCCGGTACGGCGTGTGGGCGGCCGTCGCCCCGGCCCTGCTGGTCGCCCTGCTGGTGGCGGTGACGGGCCCCTGGGCGGGGCGCCGGAACGCACAGACCCTGTCCGCGACGCACGAGAAGAACCGAAAGAACTGAGGAATATGAAAGTCGACAAGACGGCCGGCCCCGCGCTGGTCCTGCGGGACGTGCGCAAGCGCTACGGCGACGTGCGGGCGGTGGACGGAGTCTCCCTGACGGTGGAGCGCGGCGAGTTCTTCGGCGTGCTCGGGCCGAACGGCGCGGGCAAGACCACCCTCGTGGAGATCATGGAGGGCCTGCGCCGGGCGGACGCGGGCACGCTGTCCGTGCTGGGCTCCGCCCCCTGGCCGCGCGATCTGGATCTGCTGCCGCGGATCGGCGTGCAGACCCAGAGCTCCGCGTTCTTCACCCGGCTGACGGCGCGCGAGCACCTGGCGACCGTCGCGGCGCTCTACGGCGCCGACCCGGCCGGGGTGACCCGCACCCTGTCGCTCGTGGGCCTGGAGCAGCAGGGCGACGTACGGGTCGACGTGCTCTCCGGCGGCCAGCGGCAGCGGCTCGCGATCGCCTCCGCGCTGGTCCACGACCCGGAGCTGATCTTCCTCGACGAGCCCACCGCCGCCCTCGACCCGCAGGCGCGGCGCGCTCTGTGGAAGGTGCTGCGGGCGCTGAAGGGCGAGGGCCGCACCATCGTCTACACCACGCACCATCTGGACGAGGCGGAGGCGCTCTGCGACCGGGTGGCGATCGTGGTCGCGGGCCGGGTGGTCGCGCTCGACAGCCCGGACCGGCTGGTCGGTGCCTCGAAGGCGCCGACCCGGCTGCTGGTGCCCGCGGACCGGATCACCGTGGAGCGGGCGCGGTCCTTCGAGGGTGCCGACCGGGTCCTCGCCGAGGGCGGCTCGGTGGTCATCGAGACGGGCTCGGCGGGGCCGCTGCTGGCCGCGCTCGGCGCGGCCGTCGGCCTCGACGGCATCCGGACGCGCACCGCGACCCTCGAGGACGTCTATCTGGAGCTCACCGGAACGGAGCAGGACGCATGAGCGCGTACTCCGCACTGACGGCCGCGAGTTGCCGGGCGTCCGTCCGGGACCGGACCACGGTCTTCTTCACCTTCGCCTTCCCGCTGATCTTCCTGGTCGTCTTCGGGCTGATCTTCCGGGGGAAGACGGTCGAGGAGAGCGGCCGCGGCTACATCGACTACATCGCGCCGGGTGTCCTGTCGTGGGGCGTGGGCAACGCCGCCGTGTTCGGCGTCGCGTTCACGCTCATGCAGTGGCGCCGCGACGATCTACTGCGGCTCATCCGGCTGACGCCCACCCCGCTCGGCTCGGTGCTCGCGTCGCGGTACGTCATCGCCCTGGCCATCGGTGCCGTGCAGGCGGTGCTGTTCATCGGCGTGGCGCTGCTGCCGGTCTTCGGCCTGCGGGTGGACGCCACGTGGCCGTGGGCGGTGCCGGTGCTGGTGAGCGGCATCACCGCGTTCCTGGCGATCGGCCTGGTGATCGGCGCGCGGGCGGACACCCCGGAGGCGGTGGCGGCGGTCGCCAACTGCGTCATGGTGCCGATGGCGTTCCTGTCCGGGTCGTTCTACCCCCTCGACGCGATGCCTTCCTGGCTGCAGTCGGTGTCCAAGGCGCTGCCCCTGCACTATCTGAACGAGGGGATCTCCAAAGCGCTGTCCGGGCGCGCGGGGCTGGAGTCCACGGCCGTCGCCTGTGCCGGACTCGCCTTGTTCGCCCTGGTCTTCGGTGCCATCGCGGTCAAGGTCTTCCGTTGGAGCAACGACTCATGAGCACTCCCACCGCGCCCATGGCCGCCGCGGGCGAACAGTTGCAGCGTGTGCTCACCGAGCGCTTCCGGGCGTCCGGGCACGGCCCCGGGGCGCCGGTCCCCCTCGTCGTGCCGGTGGGTTCGGCCGACGCCTTCCGGCCCGCCGAGGACCCGTACGGCGCCGCCCGTGCCCGCGCCACCGTGCACCTCACCGCGCAGGCGGTGCTGATCGGGCCCTGGGGCGCCGCCGAGGAGGCCACGGCGGCCTGTGGCAACTGCCTCGCGCGGCGCTGGCAGCGGCTGCGTTCGCGCTCCGAACGCGACGCGCTGGAAGTGGGCAACCGCATGGCGGCGGCAGGCAGTTGGCCCGTGCTGCCGGACTACGCCGTGGACGCGGTGTGGGCGGTGTACGAGGCGGTGCTCCTCTCCGGCCGTCCGGCCGGGGCGGGGCGGCCGGACGGCGAGTGGCACACCGCCGCGGACCTGCCGCTGCCCCAGGTCTCCCGCGTCGATCTGGCCACCCTCCGCGTCACCACCCTGCCGCTGCTGACCGAGCCGCTGTGCCCCGAGTGCGGGCCGTCCCCCGCGCCCCGGGAGCTGCCGGGGCTCATGTCCCGGCCGAAACCGGACCCGGACACCTGCCGGCTGCGCCCGGCGGACTCCTACCCGCTGCCGCGGGGGGCGCTCGCCAACCCCGTGTGCGGCGCGCTGGGCGAGGGCACGTGGCTCAACGTCGCCTCCCCCACGACCTCGCCGGTCGCGGGCAGCGTCTTCGTCCGCACCTACGCGGGCCTGTCCGACGTCACCTGGAGCGGGCAGGCCAACTCCTTCGCGGCCAGCCGGACCCTGGCCTTCCTGGAAGGGCTCGAACGGTACGCGGGCATCCACCGCAGGCACCACGAGGAGCCGGTCGTGGACTCCTACGACAACGTCCGCGACCACGCCGTCGACCCGCGCGACTGCGGCATGTACAGCCCGGAGACGTACCGCGACGACCCGATGGTCCGGCCCTTCGACCCCGCCCGGGAAATCCCCTGGGTACGGGGCCACTCGCTGCGCGACGGCCGCGAGGTCCTGGTGCCGATGCGGACGGTCCACTACGGGGCGGGCCTGCACAGCGACAACTTCGTCTTCGAGAGCTCCAACGGCTGCGCCACCGGCAGCTGTCTGGAGGAGGCGGTCCTCTTCGGGCTGCTGGAGCTCGTCGAACGGGACGCGTTCCTGCTCGGCTGGTACGGACGCGCCCGGCTCACCGGGATCGACCTGGCGTCGTGCCGCGGCGGCGCGGTGCGGGCCATGGCCGACCGGGCGGCGCTCCAGGGCTATGACGTACGCGCCTTCGACAACCGTGTCGACCTGGGCGTACCCGTCGTGACCGCCCTCGCGGTGCGCCGCGACGGCGGTCCCGGCACCCTGTCCTTCGCGGCGGCCGCCCGCCTCGACCCGGAGGAGGCGGTGGAGGCCGCGCTGTCGGAGGTCCTCACCTACCTGCCGCACCTGGACCGGCAGGTGGCGGAGCACCGCGCCGATCTGGAGGCGATGGCGGAGGACTTCTCCAAGGTGCGCCACCTCACCCATCACGCCCGGCTGTACGGCCTCCCCGGGATGGCACGGCACGCGCGCGAGTACCTGGAGCCGGTGTCCGTCCGCCCGATGGACGAACTGTACGGCGAGCGGCGGCCCGCCACCGGCGATCTGCTGGACGACGTGCTGCGGTGCCGGGACGAGCTGGTGCGCGCCGGCTTCGACGTGATCGTGGTCGACCAGACCGCGCCGGAGCAGGAGCGCATGGGACTGCGCACGGTGTCGACCGTCGTACCGGGCCTGGTCCCGATCGACTTCGGCTGGGACCGGCAGCGGGTGCTGGGCATGCGGCGGCTGCGCACCGCGTTCCGCCGCGCGGGGTGGCGGACGACGGACCTGACGGACGAGGAGATCCGCCGGGTACCGCATCCGTTCCCGTGAACCGTCCGAACCGTCTGAACCCTCTGAACCGTCGCGTTCAAGAACGGTGACCGTACCGGGCGCCGAGGGAGGCGAGATCGGGTTCGCCGAACTGCGCGCGCAGGTCGCGGAAGGCGCGGACCTTGTCCGGGCCGAACCGTGCGACGTGGGCGGAGTACGACGCGACCGAGTTGAACCTGGGCGGGCTGGTCTTGCTGTGGAACTTATCCGCGTACATGACCAGCCGCTCCTCGGGAGTCTCGGCCAGATAGTCGGCCGGCGGCAGGGCCAGGTCCTGCCGCCGGATGTCGTGCCGCGTGAGGCCGACTCCGGTATGGCAGGAACAGAACCGGCACAGGCGCTCCGGGAATCCCTCGTCGCGCAGGATGTCGTGGCCCAGTACGCCGTGCTGGATGTACCTGGACGTGTCGAGCCGGCCGGTACGTCCGTAGAGGCGGTACACGCCGATGTCGTGGAGCAGGGCTCCGGCGCGGACGAGTTCGGCGTCGATCCGTTGCTCCGTTCCGGCCAGGAGCTGCTCGGCGATGTGCCAGACGATCTCGCAGTGCGTGAAGACGAGCTCGAACGCCTCGGGCGTGGGCGCGTGTTTCCGGTGCAGCTCGTGGATGTCCTGGACCGACGGGAGGATCATCGGGGGAGCGTAGCAATCGGGGCTCGCGGCGAGAACGGGCCGGATGGCGCGACGGCGGGTCGTGCGGGACACCCGGGGGCGCTCCTCCGTGTCGAGGAGGAAGCGCCCCCGGGTGCCGGCCGCTCAGGCCCTGCTATGTTTCGCGGTGCGTCAGGCGGAGCAGCTGGTCGTGCTGGTGGTGCTGGAGCAGGTGCTGGTGGAGCTGGAGCTGGTGGAGCCCGCGAGGACCACCTCGCTCGCGTCCGAGTAGTCGGAGATCTCGAAGGTCTCCGACTCGAGCTCCAGGATCTCCTGGGCGAGGGTGGCGAGTTCAGCCTTCTGAGCCATGGTTCTTCTCCTTGTCGCGGTGGGGTACGGCCGTTGGCCCGTCCGTACGTCCGTTTCCGTGTGCGTCCTCAGTCCAACAGGGTCCGCTGACAGGTCCCTGTGCCGGTCGCTGACGGGAAGTGTCAGCGCGGCGACGTCCCCCGATCCGAGAGGCGCGCACCGATGCTCACGAAGGACCTGCTGGAAGCGGTCACGACCCTGTATCTCGATCTGCACGCCCACCCCGAGCTGTCCGGGGCGGAGGCGCGGACGGCGGGCCGCTTCGCGGCCTGGCTGAGGGCGGAGGGGTATCGGGTGACGGAGGGTGTCGGGGGGCACGGCGTGGTCGGGGTGCTGGAGAACGGCGAGGGCCCGTCGGTGATGCTCCGCGCCGAGCTCGACGCGCTGCCCGTGGCGGAGCGCACCGGTCTGCCGTACGCGAGCCGGGTGACGGATCCGGTGCCCGTCATGCACGCCTGCGGACACGACCTGCATCTGGCGGCGGCCGCGGGCGCGGCGAGCGTGCTGGCACGGGACAGAGGGCGGTGGCGGGGGACGGTGACGGTCGTCGGGCAGCCCGCGGAGGAGACGTTGACGGGGGCGCGGGCGATGCTCGACGACGGCCTGTACGAGCGGTTCGGCAGGCCGGACGCGGTGCTGGCCCAGCACGCGGCGCCGCTGCCCGCGGGGATGGTCGCGCACGGGGCGGGCCCCGTGACGGCGGGGGGCGTGTCCGTCGACGTGGTCGTGCACGGCCGCGGGGGCCACGCGGCGATGCCGCACCTGGCCGTGGACCCGGTGGTGACGGCCGCCGCGACGGTGCTCCGTCTCCAGTCGGTGGTCGCGGCCGAGACGGCACCGGCCGAGCACGTCGTGCTCACGGTGGGCCGGCTGCAGGCGGGCAGCCGCGGCAACGTCATACCGGACCGGGCCGAACTGGGGCTCACCGTGCGCGGTTTCTCCGAGCCCGCGCTCGACCGGGTCCTGGCCGCGGTGGAGCGGGTGGTGCGTGCCGAGTGCGCCGCGTCGGGCTGCCCCGAGCCGCCGGAGGTCACCGTCGTGTCCCGCTCCCCCGTCAACGTCCCCGACCCCGGGCTCGCCTCGGCCGTGCGGGAGGCGCACGAGGAGGCGTTCGGGGCGGAGCGGGTGGCGGGCCTCCCGCCGTCGATGGCGACGGAGGACTTCCCGCTGTTCGCGGTGGACGGGGTACGGACGGCGTACTGGATGCTCGGTGTGGTGGGGCGCCGCCAGTGGCTGGCGGCGCCGGGGGCCTCGGCGGCGGAGAAACTCGCCGCTCTGCCGCCGAACCACTCACCGTTCTTCGCGCCGAGTCCGGGCGCCGCGCTGCCGACGGGTGTCACGGCCATGGTGACGGCGGCGCTCCGCGCTCTCGCGGTGCGCCCGTCGGGCGGCGGTCAGACCGCTCCGCCCCGCACCCGGGCCGACGGACCGGGACCCGTCCCCGGGCCCGGACCCGAGACGGTCACGTGATCGTCCGGACGGGTCCGGGCGGCGGCGGGAAAGCCTTCGCGGGCACCGCGCGCCGGCGCCGTGGGGCCGGGCATCACGCCGCACTCGCGAGGGTCTCGTGGGCGCGGGGGGTGACCAGGCCGACGAAGTCCTTGAACGCTTCGAGGCCGGCGGGCTCCAGGAAGACGGCGGCGAAGCCCGCCGCGAGCAGCCGCCGGGCGGTCCTGCTGCCCTCGTCCCGGGCCCGGTCCTCCGCGCCGTGGGTGCCGAACTCGCCGACGATGACGACGGGGGTGCCGGCGAGCGCCCGGGAGGCGTGCAGGGCGCTGATGGCCCGGAGCCCGTCGCTCTCGCCGTGGCCGTCGACGCTGCTGAGCACGATGAGGTCGGGAGCCCGGTACCGGCAGCGGGCGACGATCTCCTTGCCCGTGACGCGGGGACCGAGGTTCTCGACGCGATGTCCCCAGCCCTCCAGGAGCAGCTGGAGATAGTCGAGGTTCCAGGTATGGGAGTCGGACCCGGTACCGCTCACGACGACATCGAGGGGGCTGTGCGTGATCATGCGCCTGTTTCTGTGGGGGTTGAGGGCCACGACGTGGGTGGACCACGGCCGTCGACCGGCCGATGCCATGCTGTCCGAAGCCGGTCAACATCCGTTCAACGCCGCATCACTACCCCGCGCTCCCCCGGAACGGGGGCTCCGCCGCTGGACCGTTCGCCGTTCCCCGCGCCGAGTGCGGGGCGCCGCGCCGCCGACGGCGACGGGTGTCACGGCCATGGTGACGGCGGCGCTCCGCACTCTCGCGGTCCGGCGGTCGGCGGTCTAGTGGCGGGGCTCGCCGCACCAGGCGGCGATGACCGGTCCCATCACCTCCGTGTGCGCGGGCCGCAACAGCTCGCCGTGCCGCCCGGCCACCTCGCACACTTCGAGCGGACCGGTCACGTACGGCGCCCACTCGGCGGGCCGCCGCTCCGCTCCCTCCGTCGCCCGGACGAACAGCACGCTCCCCCGGAACACCCGGGACACGAAGGCGTCCTGCATGCGCGCGTTCCCGAGGAACACCCGTGTCAGCGCCCCCACCCGCTCCTCTCCGAGGAGGGCGAGCGGGCTGTCGGGCGAGCCGCCCGCGTCCGGGTCGTGTCCGAGCGATTCGTGGACCGCCCGCAGCGCCTCCGCTTCGGAGAGCTCCTCCGTCCGGTCCGCGGGCGGGCCCGCGAGCGCGGGGTAGCTGTCCAGCAGGACGAGGGATTCGACGTCCTCGCCGTCCTCCTGGAGCCGGACGGCCAGCTCGTGGGCGACGATGCCGCCGAAGGACCAGCCGAGGAGGGCGTACGGGCCGTGCGGCCGTACGGAGCGGATCAGGGCCAGGTAGTCCTCGGCCATGTCCCCGATGGTCCCGGGCGCCGCGTCGGGGTCGGTCAGTCCGCGTGCCTGGAGTCCGTAGACGGGCCGGCCGGGGTCGAGGTGGCGCAGCAGCCCGGAGTACACCCAGCTGATCCCGGCCGCGGGGTGGACGCAGAAGACCGGGGTCGCGTCCGGGTCCTGCCCCTTGCGCAGGGGCAGCAGGGCGGAGAGCGGTTCGCTGCCGCCTCCGGTGCTGAGGTGTTCGGCGAGCGCGGCCACCGTGGGAGCGTCGAACAGGTCGCGGATGCCGATGTCCACGCCGAGCGCGGCGCGGGCGCGGCCGACGAGTTGAGCGGCCTTGATGGAGTGCCCGCCGAGCATGAAGAAGTCGTCGTCGATGCCGACGGACGGCGCCTCCAGGACGTCGGCGAACACTTCGCGCAGGATGCGTTCCTGCACCGTGCGCGGGCCGCGGCCGCCGTGGCCTCCCCCGGCTTCGGGGGCGGGCAGGGCACGGAGGTCGAGCTTGCCGTTCGGTGTCATCGGGAGCGTGTCCAGGAGCACGACGGCGGCGGGCACCGTGTGGCGGGGCAGCATTCCGGCCAGGTGGCGGTGCAGCCCGGCCTCGTCGGCCGCTCCTTCCCGGGCGAGGACCGCGTAGGCCACGAGCCGGACGTCGCCGGGCCGGTCCTCGCGTGCCACCGCCGCGGCCTGGGCGACCGCGTCGTGGGTGGTCAACGCGGCGGCCACCTCGCCGGGTTCGATCCGGAAGCCCCGGATCTTGACCTGGTCGTCGGCCCGTCCCAGGTACTCCAGGACGCCGTCGGAGCGCCAGCGGACGAGGTCGCCGGTGCGGTACATGCGCTCGCCCTCCGTGCCGAACGGGCAGGCCACGAACCGTTCCGCGGTCAGGCCCGGCCGGTTGACGTATCCGCGGGCCAGGCCCGCGCCGGCGACGTACAGTTCACCGACCACCCCGGCGGGCACCGGGCGCAGGCCCTCGTCGAGGACGTAGGCCCGGTGGTTCGTGAGCGGCCTGCCGATGACCGGGCGCTCGTGCTCGTCGACGCGGGCGTAGGTGGTGTAGACCGTGCACTCGGTGGGGCCGTACGTGTTGTACGTGACGGTCCCGGCGCCCGCGGCCTTGCCCAGGTCGGCCCACAGGGCCTCGTCGGCCGCCTCGCCGCCGATCTCCAGGAGCGCGGGGCGCGCGGGCTGTCCGGGCGCCAGCAGCCCGAGTTCCAGCAGCTGCCGGCAGTACGTCGGGGTCATCTCCATGTAGTCGATGCCCTCGCGGGCCGCGTAGGCGACCAGGGCGTCGGGGGCGCGGCGGGTCTCGTCGTCGACGAGGTGCAGTTCGTGCCCGGCGAGCATCCAGATCAGCGGGCTCCAGGAGGCGTCGAAGGTCATCGCCCCGGTCAGCGCGGCCCGGATGCGGCGGCCGCCAGGAGCGGTGACATCGACGCCGTAGACGTCGGCGGTGTGCGCGTGGAAGAGGTTGGCCAGGGCCCGGTGCTCGACCAGCACACCCTTCGGGCGGCCCGTCGACCCGGAGGTGTAGACGAGGTACGCGGGGTGGGTGGGCAGCAACGGGCACCGGCGGTCCGCGTCGGTGACGTCGGTGTCCGGGAACCGCGCCGGCCGCGTGCCGACGGCGTCCAGGCGGACCACGGCGGGGAGCGGTGCCCCGGCCGCGCGTTCCACGCCGTGCGCGTCGGTGACGAGCACGGCCGCTCCGGAGTCCGCGAGGATGAGCGCGATCCGCTCCGCCGGGTACTCCGGGTCGACGGGGATGTAGCAGGCACCGGACTTGAGCACGGCCAGCAGGGTGACGACGAGGTCGGCCGAGCGCGGCAGCAGGACGGCCACGCCGCGGTCCGGTCCGGCACCCCGCTCGATCAGGAGCCGCGCCAACCGGTTGGCCCGCGCCTGGAGTTCAGCGAAGGTGAGGGTGGCGTCGGCGGCGACCAGGGCGGTCTCGTACGGGGCGCGCCGCGCGTTCGCCTCGAAGATCTCCGGGAGGAGGCGCGCGTCCGTCCGGGTCCGGCCGGTGTCGTTCCACTCCGTGACGATCCGGCTCCGCTCCTCGGCGCCGAGCAGGTCCAGGGACCCGATGGCCGCCTCGGGATCGGCGGCCACGCCGTGCAGCAGCAGCCGCAGCCGTTCGGCGAGGGACGTGGCGGTCGCCGGGTCGAAGAGGTCGGCGGAGAAGTTCACGAATCCGCTGATGCCGGTGGGGTTCCCGGCCCGGTCGCGTTCCTCGACGAAGGTGAAGTCGAGATCGAACTTGGGCGGGGTGGAGCCGAACGGCTCGGGCTCGACGGAGAGGCCCGGGAGCTCGATGGCGCCTTCGGCGTTGTTCTGGAGGACGAGCATCACCTGGAAGAGGGGGTGCAGCGTCCCGGACCGTACGGGGTTGATCTCCTCGACCAGCCGCTCGAAGGGGACGTCCTGGTGCGCGAACGCGGCGAGGTCCGTCTCACGGACGCGGGCCAGCAGATCGCTGAACGCGGGGTCACCGGAGACGTCCGTCCGCAGGACGAGCGTGTTGACGAAGAACCCGACCAGATCGTCGAGCGCCTCGTCGGACCGGCCCGCGACCACCGTGCCGAGGGGGATGTCCGACCCGGCACCGAGCCGCGACAACAACGCTGCCAGACCCGCCTGCAACACCATGAACAGCGTCACACCGTGCTGCCGGGCGAGCTCGGCCAGTTCGACGTGCAGTTCCGCGCCGAGGTCGAACTCGACGAGACCGCCGTTGTGGCCGGGCACCGCGGGACGCGGGCGGTCGGCGGGCAGGGCGAGCTCCTGAGGGATGGAGTCCAACGACCGACGCCAGTAGGCGAGTTGATCGTCGAGAACTTCGGCCATGAGGTCGCGCTGCCAGAGGGTGTAGTCCGCGTACTGCACCGGCAGCGGAGCCCACGCGGGCACCTCGCCCGCGCACCGGGCCCGGTAGGCATGGGCCAGATCCGCGAGCAACGGCCGCTCGGACCAGCCGTCACTGGCGATGTGATGCAGTGCCAGGAGGAGTACGGATTCGGTGGCGCCGACGGTGAACAGCGTCACGCGGACGGGGAGCTCGTTCTCCAGATCGAACGGCGCGAAAGCCGCGCGGGACACCTGCTCGGCGATCTCCGGCTCGGAGCACGGGACGACGGTGAAATCGACCTGTATATCGGCGATGTCCAGGATCAGTTGGTACGGCTCGCCGTCGACGGCGGGGAAGCGGGTGCGGAGTGTCTCGTGCCGGGCGACGACATCGGTGACCGCCGCGCGGAGAGCGTCCGCATCGACCTGGCCGTGGAGGCGAAAAGCGAAAGGCGCATTGTAGGTGGCCTGCTTCTCGAAGCGCTCCAGGAACCACAGCCGGTGCTGCGCGGACGACAACGGCAGCCGATCGGGGCGCTCTTGTGCGGCCGTCAGCGCCGTACGGGTGCCGGCGGCTCCCTTGAGCCGTTCGACCAGGCTCGCGACGGTGGGTGCGTCGAAAAGGTCACGGATGCCGAGCTCGGCACCGAGAGCGGAACGGACGCGGCTGATCAGACGGGTGGCGAGGAGGGAATGACCGCCCAGCATGAAGAAGTCATCGTCAATGCCCACTACGGGAGTGGCGAGGATCTCGGCGAAGATGCCGCACAGGATCTCCTCCCGCACCGAACGCGGACCACGGCCATCAGCCTCCGGCTTGACCTCCGGGACCGGAAGAGCACGATGATCCAGCTTGCCGTTCGGCGTCAGCGGCAGAGCATCGAGCACAACCACAGCAGCGGGCACCATGTGGCGCGGGAGCGATGCGGCCGCGTGGCGGCGGAGTTCTGTCGGGTCGACCGGGTCCGTCAGGACCACATAGGCAACCAGGCGGACGTCACCGGGACGGTCCTCACGAGCGACCACCGCAGCCTGCACCACAGCACCGTGACCGGTCAGGACGGCCGCGATCTCACCCGGCTCGACACGGAAACCACGAACCTTGACCTGGTCGTCGCCGCGCCCCACATACTCCAGCACACCATCCGCACGCCACCGGGCCAGGTCGCCCGTACGGTACATCCGCTCACCGCCAGTACCGAACGGGCAGGCCACAAAACGCTCCGCCGTCAGACCCGGACGACTGATATAGCCACGGGCCAGACCCGCACCGGCGACATACACCTCACCGACCACACCGACAGGAACCGGACGCAGACTACCGTCCAGAACATAGGCCCGCTTGTTGCCCACAGGCCGGCCGATCGGCAACCGGGGACTCGCGAGATCCGCCGACTCCACCGCATGGCAGGTGGTGAAGCCCATGCTCTCCACCGGGCCGTAGCCGTTCCCCACACGCAGACCAGGGTGCAGCTCCAGAACCTTCGCCACATGGGCGACGGAACCGACCTCACCACCGGTGAAGGCCACCTTCACCCCACCGAACGCCGCAGGGAACTCATCCACAAGATGATTGAAGAGACTCGCCGACAGCTGAAGCATCGTCACACCATGCTCAGCCACCAACCGCTCGATCACCACAGGCTCAGGACTCTGCCCCGGCTGCAGCACACACACCGCACCATGCAACAACGCACCGAACAACTCCAGCGCAAAACCATCCCACGACACCGGCGAGCACTGCAAAAACACCTCACCCGCACCGAACTCACCGTAATCCTGACCCAGATACGTGCCCAACAGCGCACGATGCGACGTCGCCACACCCTTCGGACGACCCGTCGAACCCGACGTAAACATCACACACGCCACATCACCCGGACCGACAGCTGCTACCGCAGCGCTCCGCGGCCCATCCGGCAGGGAGTCGACGCAGACGGTCGACACGTCGAGCCCGTCCATGGACACGCTCAGCCCGGTACGCGTCACCACAACCCGCACACCCGCCTCAGCCACCACAGCAGCCAGACGCTCGGACGGAAAATCAGGATCCAGCAGCGTATACCCGGCACCCGACTTCAGCACCGCCAGCAACGCCACCACCATGTCCACCCCACGCTCAAGATGAACACCCACCACACCACCCGACACCGGAAGCCGCACCGCCAGCGCATCCGCACGCGCATCCAGCTCCGCATACGAAACACGCTCACCCTCAAAGATCAGCGCCGTCGCGTCAGGCGCCTCGGCGACCCGCTCCTCGAACACCTCGTGTACGCACCGATCCAGCACACCCGATGCCACACGATCCGTCGCATTCCACACCGACAGAACCTGGTCGCGTTCCTGGGGGCTCAGGAGTTCGACCGAGCCGACGGGGGCCTTGGGGTCGGCCGATGCCCCGTCGAGCAGGCTCCGCACGCGGTCCGCGATCGACTGAGCCGTGGACCGGTCGAAAAGGTCGGTTGCGAAGAGCAGCTCACCACGAATGCCTGCCGGAAGCCCGGAAGCGTCCCTCTCCTCCACGAAAGCGAAGTTGAGGTCAAACTTCGCCGGAACCTCACCGGTCGGCTCCTCCTCGATCACCAGGCCCGGAAGCTCGAAGCTCCCCTCCGCATTGTTCTGGAGGACCAGCATGACCTGGAACAAGGGATGCCGGGAACCCGAGCGGTCCGGGTTGATCTCCTCCACCAACCGCTCGAACGGCACATCCTGATGCGCGAACGCCGCCAGATCCGCCTCCCGCACCCGCGCGAGAAGATCCTCGAACGCCGGATCACCCGACACATCCGTCCGCAACACCAACGTATTGACGAAGAACCCGACCAGATCGTCCAACGCCTCGTCCGACCGGCCCGCGACAACGGTGCCGACGGGGATGTCCGGTCCTGCGCCCAGTCGGGAGAGTGTGGCCGCGAGCCCCGCCTGCAGCACCATGAACAGCGTCACACCATGCTGCCGGGCGAGCTCGTCCAGCCTGGTGTGCAGCTCAGCGCCGAGGTCGAATTCGACCAGGCCGCTGTTGTGGCTCGCGACCGCCGGCCGTGGCCGGTCCATCGGCAGCGCCAACTCCTGCGGCACACCGTCCAGCGCCCGGCCCCAGTAGTCCAGCTGCTCGCCAAGAACCTCGTCCAGAAGGTCCCGCTGCCACAGCGTGTAATCCGCATACTGCACCGGCAACGGCGCCACCCACTCCGGAACCTTCCCCACCCGACGGGCCCGATAGGCCAACGCCAGATCCTCCAACAGCGGCCGCTCCGACCAACCATCACTCGCAATATGATGCAGAGTCAGAAGAAGCACGGACTCCCCGGCACCCACCATGAACAAAGTGCCTCTGATGGGGAGTTCGGACTCCAGATCGAAGGGAGAGAGAGCCGAACCCGATATCCGGTCCGCCAGATCCCGCTCCGAGCATTCCACCACGGTGAAGTCGAGCGGTGCTTCCTCGGCGCTCAGGATCCGCTGCCGCGGATCGCCGTCCGCTGCCGGGAACACCGTACGCAGTGCCTCATGCCGGCCGATCACATCGCGCATGGCTGCTCGCAGCGCCTCGGCGTCGACCCGGCCGCGCAGGCGGAAAGCGAACGGGGCGTTGTAGGTGGCCTGCGACTCGAAGCGCTCCAGGAACCACAGCCGGTGCTGCGCCGACGACAACGGCAGGACATCGGGCCGCGCCTCCACCGCTCGTAGCGCTGTACGGGCCGTTCCGCCGTCGTCGAGGCACCCGGCGACACCCGCCACCGTCGGATTGCGGAACAAGTCGCGGATGCCCAGCTCCGCACCCAGCACCGACCGCACCCGGCTGATCAAACGCGTCGCCAGCAGCGAATGACCACCCAGGGCGAAGAAATTGTCCTCCACCCCCACCACGGGTACATCCAGGATCTCGGCGAACAACCCGCACAAGATCTCCTCACGCAGCGAACGCGGCCCACGGCCAACAGACTTGACATCCTCCGCAGCCACCGCGATCCCGGCACGCGCACGCTCCGCACGCGCCAAGCACTCCCGCTCCTCCGCCGCCGAATCAAACAGCACGAGCGATCCCACAGAGGCCGTGAAGTCGTCCCCGACCTGATCGAGCAGCCGCACCATGCGGTCCGCGAAGGACATCGCGGTCGCCCGGTCGAAGAGGTCCGTGGCGAACACGGCAAGGCCCTGGATGCCTGCGGGGTTGCCCGTGCTGTCACGCGCCTCGACAAAGGTGAAGTCGAGGTCGAACTTCGAGGGAACCATCCCGAAGGGCTCTGTCTCGGCGGTCAGGCCGGGCAGTTCCAGCCGGCCTTCTGCGTTGTTCTGGAGGACCACCATGACCTGGAACAAGGGGTGTCGCGACCCCGAACGGTCCGGGTTCACCTCCTCGACCAGTCGCTCGAAGGGGACGTCCTGGTGCGCGAACGCGGCGAGGTCCGTCTCACGGACGCGGGCCAGCAGATCGCTGAACGCGGGGTCACCGGAGACGTCCGTCCGCAGGACGAGCGTGTTGACGAAGAACCCGACCAGATCGTCGAGCGCCTCGTCGGACCGACCCGCCACCACCGTACCGAGGGGAATGTCCGACCCGGCACCGAGCCGCGACAACAACGCGGCCAGGCCAGCCTGCAGCACCATGAACAACGTCACACCGTGCTGCCGGGCCAGAGCCTCCAGCTTGACGTGCAACTCGCTGCTCAGGGTGAACTCGACCAGGTCACCCTCATGGCTGGCTGTCGCCGGTCGCTCACGGTCGAAGGGCAGGGCGAGCTCTTGGGGAACGTCCTCCAGTGTCTGCCGCCAGTAGGCGAGTTGGCCGTCGAGGACTTCGGCGAGGAGGTCGCGCTGCCAGAGGGTGTAGTCCGCGTACTGCACCGGCAACGGCACCCACACCGGCGCCTCACCCGCGCACCGGGCCCGGTAGGCATGGGCCAGGTCGGCGAGCAAGGGCGCCTCCGACCAGCCGTCACTCGCGATGTGGTGCAGCGTCAGCAGCAGTACGGACTCGGTGGCACCGACGGTGAACAGCGTCACCCGGATGGGGATCTCACCCTCCAAGTCGAACGGTGTGAACGCGGCACCCGGGACCCGCTCCGCCAGTTCGTGTTCCCGGCACTCGACGACGGTGAAGTCCACCCGTACATCAGCGGATTCCAGCACGAGTTGACGGGGTTCGCCGTCGACGGCGGGGAAGCGGGTGCGGAGTGTCTCGTGCCGGGCGACGACATCGGTGACCGCCGCGCGGAGAGCGTCCGCGTCGACCTGGCCGTGGAGGCGGAAAGCGAAAGGCGCGTTGTAGGTGGCCTGCTTCTCGAAGCGCTCCAGGAACCACAGCCGGTGCTGCGCCGACGACAACGGCAGCACCTCCGGACGCTCACGCGACACCAACGCCGCACGCGCCTCTCCCACATCGCCCAGCCGCTCGGCCAGGCTCGCGACGGTGGGTGCGTCGAAGAGGTCACGGATGCCGAGCTCGGCACCGAGAGCGGAACGGACGCGGCTGATCAGACGGGTGGCGAGGAGGGAATGACCGCCCAGCATGAAGAAGTCATCGTCAATGCCCACCACGGGGGTCGCGAGGATCTCGGCGAAGATGCCGCACAGGATCTCCTCCCGCACCGAACGCGGACCACGGCCATCAGCCTCCGGCTTGACCTCCGGGACCGGAAGAGCACGATGATCCAACTTGCCGTTCGGCGTCAGCGGCAGAGCATCGAGCACAACCACGGCCGCGGGCACCATATGGCGCGGGAGCGATGCGACCGCATGGCGGCGGAGTTCTGTCGGGTCGACCGGGTCCGTCAGGACCACATAGGCAACCAGGCGGACGTCACCGGGACGGTCCTCACGAGCGACCACCGCAGCCTGCACCACCATGTCGTGACCGGTCAGGACGGCCGCGACCTCACCCGGCTCGACACGGAAACCACGAACCTTGACCTGATCATCACCGCGCCCCACATACTCCAGCACACCGTCCGCACGCCAGCGGGCCAGGTCGCCCGTACGGTACATCCGCTCACCGCCGGCACCGAACGGGCAGGCAACGAAACGCTCCGCCGTCAGACCCGGACGACTGATATAACCACGGGCCAGGCCCGCACCGGCAACGTAGACCTCGCCGACCACACCGACAGGAACCGGACGCAGACTGCCGTCAAGAACATAGGCCCGCTTGTTGCCCACAGGCCGGCCGATCGGCAGCCGGGGCGTATCCAGATCGGCCGTTACGACCTCGTGGCAGGTGGTGAAACCCATGCTCTCGACCGGGCCGTAGCCGTTCCCCACACGCAGACCGGGGAAAAGGTCGAGGATCTTCGCCACGTGGGCGACGGAGCCGACCTCACCACCGGTGAAGGCCACCTTCACCCCACCGAACGCCGCAGGGAATTCGTCGACGAGGTGGTTGAAGAGACTCGCCGACAGCTGAAGCATCGTCACACCATGCTCAGCCACCAACCGCTCGATCACCACAGGCTCAGGACTCTGCCCCGGCTGCAGCACACACACCGCACCATGCAACAACGCACCGAACAACTCCAGCGCGAAACCATCCCACGACACCGGCGAGCACTGCAAAAACACCTCACCCGAACCGAACTCACCATAATCCTGACCCAGATACGTCCCCAACAACGCACGATGCGACGTCGCCACACCCTTCGGACGACCCGTCGAACCCGACGTGAACATCACACACGCCACATCACCCGGACCGACAGCCCCGACGACGGCAACCGGCACCTCAGCGGGCAACGCATCAACACACACGGTCGACACCTCAAGGCCGTCCACCGCACCGCTCAGCCCAGTACGCGTCACCACGACCCGCACACCCGCCTCGGCCACCACAGCAGCCAGACGCTCGGACGGAAAATCAGGATCCAGCAGCGTATACCCGGCACCCGACTTCAGCACCGCCAGCAACGCCACCACCATGTCCACCCCACGCTCAAGATGAACACCCACCACACCACCCGACGCACCCAACCACGACGCCAGACGATCAGCCCGCGAATTCAACTCCCCATAACTGACACGCTCATCACCGAAGATCAGGGCCGTCGCATCGGGTGTCCGGACAGCGCGCTCCTCGAACACCTCATGCACACACCGGTCCAGCACACCCGACGCCACACGATCCGTCGCATTCCACACCGACAGAACCTGGTCGCGCTCTTCGGCACTCAGCAACTCCACCGAGCCGACCCGAGCCTGCGGATCGACCGACACCCCGTCGAGCAGGAACCGCAGACGGTTCGCAAACGACTGAGCGGTGGCCTGGTCGAACAGGTCGGTCGCGAAGATCAATTCGCCCCGGATGCCCGTCGGAAGTCCATCGCCGTCCCGATCCTCCGTGAAGGAGAAGTTGAGATCGAACTTCGCCGGAATCGCGCCGGTCGGCTCCTCCTCGATCACCAGGCCCGGAAGCTCGAAGCTCCCCTCCGCATTGTTCTGGAGAACCAGCATCACCTGGAACAAGGGATGCCGGGAACCCGAGCGGTCCGGGTTGATCTCCTCCACCAACCGCTCGAACGGCACATCCTGATGCGCGAACGCCGCCAGATCCGCCTCCCGCACCCGCGCAAGAAGATCCTCGAACGCCGGATCACCCGACACATCCGTCCGCAACACCAACGTGTTCACGAAGAACCCGACCAGGTCATCGAGCGCTTCGTCGGACCGCCCCGCCACCACTGTGCCGAAAGGGACATCCGGCCCGGCGCCGAGCCGCGACAACAGCGCGGCCAGACCGGCCTGCAGCACCATGAACAGCGTCACGCCGTGCTGCCGGGCGAGCTCGTCCAGCCTGGCGTGCAGCTCCGCGCCCAGATCGAACTCGACCAGGCCACCGTCGTGGCTCGCGACCGCCGGCCGTGGCCGGTCCATCGGCAGCGCCAACTCCTGCGGCACACCGTCCAGCGCCCGGCCCCAGTAGTCCAGCTGCTCGCCAAGAACCTCGTCCAGAAGGTCCCGCTGCCACAGCGTGTAGTCCGCATACTGCACCGGCAACGGCGCCGCCCACTCCGGAACCTTCCCCACCCGACGGGCCCGATAGGCCAACGCCAGATCCTCCAACAGCGGCCGCTCCGACCAACCATCACTCGCAATATGATGCAGAGTCAGAAGAAGCACGGACTCCCCGGCACCCATCGTGAAGAGCGTCACCCGGATCGGCAGATCCGTCTCCAGATCGAACAGGGTGAACGCCGCGCGGGAGAGCTCGCCCGCCAGCTCATCCGCCGCGCACTCGACGACCGCGAAGGCGACCTCCGCCTCATCGATGTTTCGTACGCACTGCCGAGGCTCCCCCTCCACCGCCGGGAACACCGTACGCAACGCCTCATGCCGACCGACGACATCACCCACCGCGGCCCGCAGCGCCTCGGCATCGACCCGCCCGCGCAGCCGGAACGCGAAGGGCGCGTTGTAGGTGGCCTGCTTCTCGAAGCGCTCCAGGAACCACAGCCGGTGCTGCGCCGGCGACAACGGCAGCGTCTCGGGCCGTTGCTCCGCTGCTGTCAGGGCCTTACGGGCCTGTCCGCCGTCCGCCAGGCGCTCGGCGACCCCGGCCACGGTCGGATTGCGGAACAAGTCGCGGATGCCCAGCTCCGCGCCCAGCACCGACCGCACCCGGCTGATCAAACGCGTCGCCAGCAGCGAATGGCCACCCAGAGCGAAGAAATTGTCCTCCACCCCGACCACCGGCACACCCAGGACCTCGGCGAACAACCCGCACAAGATCTCCTCACGTGCCGAACGCGGCCCACGGCCAACAGACTTGACATCCTCCGCAGCCACCACGATCCCGGCACGCGCACGCTCCGCACGCGCCAAGCACTCCCGCTCCTCCGCCACCGAGTCGAACAGCGCCAGCGAACCGATGGAAACCGCGGAACCAGAACCGGCCTGCTCCAGCAACCGCACCAGACGGTCCGCGAAGGAATGCGCGGTCGCCTGGTCGAAGAGGTCGACAGCGAACTCCAGCTCTCCGACGATTCCCGTCGGGGTTCCCGTGCTGTCGCGCTCCTCGACGAAGTTGAAGTTCAGGTCGAACTTCGCGGGGGTGCCGGTGACGAGCTCGCGCTCGACGGTCAAACCGGGCAGTTCCAGCCGGCCTTCCGCGTTGTTCTGGAGGACCAGCATGACCTGGAACAGCGGGTGCCGGGAACCCGAGCGGTCCGGGTTGATCTCCTCCACCAACCGCTCGAACGGCACATCCTGATGCGCGAACGCCGCCAGATCCGCCTCCCGCACCCGGGCGAGAAGATCCTCGAACGCCGGATCACCCGACACATCCGTCCGCAACACCAACGTATTGACGAAGAAGCCCACGACATCGTCGAGTGCCTCGTCGGACCGGCCCGCGACCACCGTACCGAGGGGGATGTCCGACCCGGCACCGAGCCGCGACAACAACGCGGCCAGACCCGCCTGCAGCACCATGAACAACGTCACACCATGCCGCCGCGCCAAAGCCTCCAGCCCGACATGCAGCTCACTGCTCAGCGAGAACTCGACCAGACCACCGTCATGACTCGCGACCACCGGACGCTCACGATCGGCCGGGAGCGCCAGCTCCACCGGAATTCCGTCCAACGACCGGCCCCAATAACCTAGTTGCTCATCCAGCACCTCCTCCAGCAGCTCCCGATGCCACAACGTGTAATCCGCATACTGCACCGGCAACGACGAACCCCACACCGGAGCCCCACCCACGCACCGAGCCCGATACGCGTAGGCCAAATCCCGGAACAGCGGCTCCTCGGACCAACCGTCACTCGCGATGTGATGCAGCGTCAGAAGAAGCACGGACTCCCCGGCACCCATCGCGAAGAGCGTCACCCGGATCGGCAGATCCGTCTCCAGATCGAACAGGGAGAACGCCGCGCGGGAGAGCTCGCCCGCCAGCTCGTCCGCCGCGCACTCGACGACCGTCACGTCGACGCGTACGGCATCGGCGTCCAGGAGCACCTGCCGGGGCTCGCCCTCCACCGCCGGGTACACAGTGCGGAGTGTCTCGTGCCGGGCGACGACATCACCCACCGCGGCCCGCAGCGCCTCCACATCGACACGGCCGTGCAACCGGAAAGCGAGAGGAACGTTGTAGGTGGCCTGCTTCTCGAAACGCTCCAGGAACCACAGCCGGTGCTGCGCCGACGACAACGGCAGCACCTCCGGACGCTCACGCGACACCAGCGTCGCACGCGCCTCTCCCACATCGCCCAGCCGCTCGGCCAGGCTCGCGACGGTGGGTGCGTCGAAAAGGTCACGGATGCCGAGCTCGGCACCGAGAGCGGAACGGACGCGACTGATCAGACGGGTGGCGAGGAGGGAATGACCGCCCAGCATGAAGAAGTCATCGTCAATGCCCACCACGGGGGTCGCGAGGATCTCGGCGAAGATGCCGCACAGGATCTCCTCCCGCACCGAACGCGGACCACGGCCATCAGCCTCCGGCTTGACCTCCGGGACCGGAAGGGCACGATGATCCAACTTGCCGTTCGGCGTCAGCGGCAGAGCATCGAGGATCACCACAGCAGCAGGCACCATGTGGCGGGGCAGCAGCCCGGCCACGTAGCGGCGAAGACCAGGCCCCTCGATCGGGGCGCTCGTCACGACGTACGCCACCAGGCGGCCCTCACGAGCGACCACCGCAGCCTGCACCACAGCATCATGACCGGTCAGAACGGCCGCGATCTCACCCGGCTCGACACGGAAACCACGAACCTTGATCTGGTCGTCGCCGCGCCCCACGTACTCCAGCACACCATCCGCACGCCAGCGGGCCAGGTCGCCCGTACGGTACATCCGCCCACCAGCCACACCGAACGGGCAGGCCACAAACCGCTCAGCAGTCAGACCCGGACGGCTGATGTAACCCTGGGCCAGACCCGCACCCGCCACATACAGCTCACCCACCACACCCACCGGGACCGGACGCAGACTCTCGTCCAGGACATACGCCCGCTTGTTCCCAACAGGACGGCCAACCGGGAGCTGCGAGGCCAGCAGATCGTCCGGGGCGACCTCGTGGCAGGTCGTGAAGCCCATGCTCTCCACCGGGCCGTAGCCGTTCCCCACACGCAGACCGGGGTGCAGCTCCAGAACCTTCGCCACATGAGCGACGGAACCGACCTCACCACCGGTGAAGGCCACCTTCACCCCACCGAACGCCGCAGGGAACTCATCCACAAGATGATTGAAGAGACTCGCCGACAACTGAAGCATCGTCACACCATGCTCAGCCACCAACCGCTCGATCACCACCGGCTCAGGACTCTGCCCCGGCTGCAGCACACACACCGCACCATGCAACAACGCACCGAACAACTCCAGCGCGAAACCATCCCACGACACCGGCGAGCACTGCAAAAACACCTCACCCGCACCGAACTCACCATAACCCTGACCCAGATACGTCCCCAACAGCGCACGATGCGACGTCGCCACACCCTTCGGACGACCCGTCGAACCCGACGTAAACATCACACACGCCACATCACCCGGACCGACAGCCCCGACGACGGCAACCGGCACCTCAGCAGACAACGCATCAACACACACGGTCGACACCTCAAGGCCGTCCACCGCACCGCTCAGCCCGGTACGCGTCACCACAACCCGCACACCCGCCTCGGCCACCACAGCAGCCAGACGCTCGGACGGAAAATCAGGATCCAGCAGCGTATACCCGGCACCCGACTTCAGCACCGCCAACAACGCCACCACCATGTCCACCCCACGCTCAAGATGAACACCCACCACACCACCCGACACCGGAAGCCGCACCGCCAGCGCATCCGCACGCGCATCCAGCTCCGCATACGAAACACGCTCACCCTCAAAGATCAGCGCCGTCGCGTCAGGCGCCTCGGCGACCCGCTCCTCGAACACCTCGTGTACGCACCGATCCAGCACACCCGGCGCCACACGATCCGTCGCATTCCACACCGAAACAATCCGCTCACGCTCGGCGGAATCCAGCAGTTCCACCGAACCGACCGTCACCCCTGGGTCGGAAGCGACACCATCGAGCAACCGCCCCAGACGCGTGGCAAGGGACTCCACCGTCGCCCGGTCGAAGAGATCCATCGCGAACTGCAGTTCGCCGTGGATGCCCGCGGGGAGGCCGGCGTCATCCCGGTTCTCCGTGAACGCGACGTTCAGGTCGAACTTCGCCGGTGCGGAGTCGAAGGTCGTGGGGTCGACGGTCAGGCCCGGCAGATCGAGGGTTCCCTCCTCGTTGTTCTGCATGACGAGCATGACCTGGAACAGCGGATGCAGTCCACCCGAACGGTCCGGGTTGATCTCCTCCACCAGTCGCTCGAACGGCACGTCCTGATGCGCGAACGCCGCCAGATCCGTCTCCCGCACCCGCCCCAGCAACTCGCCGAACGCAGGATCGCCCGACACATCCGTCCGCAACACCAGCGTGTTCACGAAGAACCCGACCAGATCGTCCAACGCCTCGTCCGACCGGCCCGCCACCACCGTCCCCAGCGGGATGTCCGAACCGCCGCCCATCCGGGACAACAACGCGGCAAGACCCGCCTGCAGCACCATGAACAGCGTCACACCGTGCTGCTTGGCCAGCACCTCCAGGCGGCCGTGCAGGGCGGCGTCCAGCTCGAACGAAACCAGGCCGCCGTCGTGACTCGCCACGGCCGGGCGCGGGCGGTCGGCGGGGAGCGCCAGCTCCTGAGGGGCGCCGTCCAGTGCCGCGCGCCAGAAGTCCAGTTGGGTGCCGAGGACATCGTCCAGCAGCTCTCGCTGCCACAGGGTGTAATCCGCGTACTGCACGGGCAACGGCGTCTCCCACACCGGCTCCTCGCCCGCGTGCCGGGCCCGGTAGGCCAGCGCGAGATCGCGGAAGAGCGGCTCCTCGGACCAGCCGTCGCCCGCGATGTGGTGCAGGACGAGGACGAACAGGGCGTCCGCGTCACCGGCCGTGAACAGCGCTGCCCGAACCGGCAGTTCGGTCTCCAGGGCGAAGGGGGCGAAGGCGGCCGCGGAGGCGCATGCCATCAGGTCGCTCGCGGCGCACTCGGTCACGGTGAAGTCCACGCGCGCGTCCGCCGGCTCCAGGATCACCTGACGAGGCTCGCCCTCCACTTCGGGGAACACCGTCCGTAGTGCCTCGTGCCGGCCGACCACGTCCCGCACCGCCGCCCGCAGTGCCGCCGTGTCGACCCGGCCCCGCAGCCGGAACGCGTAGGGCAAGTTGTAGGTGGCCTGCTTCTCGAAACGCTCCAGGAACCACAGCCGGTGCTGCGCCGACGACAACGGCAGCACCTCCGGACGCTCACGCGACACCAACGCCGCCCGCGCCCCCTCGGCACCGTCCAGCCGCTCCACCAGTTCCGCCACCGTCGGCGCCTCGAACACGTCCCGTACGGGGAGTTCGACGCCCAGGGCCGACCGCACCCGGCCCACGAGCCGCGTCGCGAGCAGCGAGTGGCCGCCCAGGTCGAAGAAGCTGTCGTCGACGGTCACCCGGTCGACCCCGAGGACCTCCGCGAACAGGTCCGCCATCGCCCGCTCCTGCGGGGTCCGGGCCTCCCGTCCGTCCGCCGAGCCCGTGAACTCGGGCGCGGGCAGGCTCCGCCGGTCCAGCTTGCCGTTGGGCGTCAACGGCAGCGCGTCCATGACCACCACGGTGGCGGGCACCATGTACGCGGGCAGGACGGCGGCCGCGAGCTCGCGCAGCCCGGCGGGGTCCGGGCGCTGCCCGTCCGCGGCGGGGACGACATAGCCGACGAGCCGCTGGTCGCCGGGCTGGTCCTCCCGCAGGACGACCACGGCCTGTGCGACGTGGGGCGAGCGGGCGAGCGCCGCCTCGATCTCCCCGAGCTCGATCCGGAAGCCGCGGAGCTTGACCTGGTCGTCGGCCCGGCCGAGGTACTCCAGCTCGCCGTCCGTCCGCCAGCGCGCCAGGTCGCCCGTGCGGTACATGCGGGTGCCGGGTGCCCCGTACGGGTCGGCGACGAAGCGCTCCGCGGACATGCCGGGCTTGTTCCAGTAGCCGTACGCGAGTCCGGCGCCGGCGATGTAGAGCTCGCCGGTCTCCTGCGGCGGCAGTTGCCGCAGCTCCCGGTCGAGCACGTAGACCTGGGTGTTGTCGATCGGGCGGCCGATGGTGACGGTCTCCCCCACGGCGGCGCGTGTCGAGTAGATCGTCGTCTCGGTGGGGCCGTAGAGGTTGGTGATGTCGGCGGCGGACCGCCGGAGCGTATCGGCCAGGTCGGCGGGCAGCGCCTCGCCGCCGACGACGATCCGGAGCCCGCGCACCGCCTCGGGGTCGTGGGCGACCAGGCCCCGCCACAGGCTCGGGGTGGCCTCGGCGATGGTCACGCCCTGGCGGTCGAGGAGTTCGGCCAGGGCCGCCGGGTCCCGTGCGACATCGCGGTCCACCAGGACGACGGCCGCTCCGGAGATCAACGGCAGGTAGAGGTCGAGTCCGGCCATGTCGAAGGCCACCGAGGCCATCGCGCCCCAGCGGTCGGTGACACCGAGCCGGAACCACTCCGCCATGGAGGTGAGGAAGTTGACCAGGCCGCGCTGGCCGACGTAGACGCCCTTGGGCCTGCCGGTCGACCCCGAGGTGTAGATCACGTACGCGGGGCGGTCCCCCTTGACGGGCACGGAGGGCGCGCGCTCGGCACGGAGCTCGCCCAACTCGTCCAGCTCGTCCAGCTCGTCCAGCTCGTCCAGCAGCAGCGCGGGGACGGGCGGCAGGGCGGCGGCCACCTCGCGCTCGGAGAGCAGCAGGGCCGGGGCGGCGTCGCGCAGGATGTAGGCGATGCGCTCCGCCGGGTATTCGGGGTCGATCGGGACGTACGCCGCCCCCGCCTTCTGTACCGCCAGCAGCGCCACCATCAGCCGGGTCGACCTCGGCAGCGCCACCGCCACGAACCGGCCCGGCCCCACACCGCGGTCCGTCAGCAGCCGGGCCAGTCCGTTCGCCAGGGTGTCGAGCTCCGCGTAGGACAGCACGTCGTCACCGCAGACGACCGCGGTGGCGTCGGGGGTGCGGGCGGCCTGTGCCTCGAAGAGTTCCGGCAGTGACACATCGGCCAGGGGGCTTTGGGGCCCGTGGCTCCACTGCTGGAGCAGGTCCCGCTCCCCGGTCGATATGTCCTTCGGCTGAGTCATGACGCTCCTCGGTACCAATGAATGCGATGGGGGGGTTGCGGGAAGGGGTGTGGGGCCGGGGGGTGGGAAGGCGCGGTGGGTCAGCCTGCCGCGGTCGGCTGCGGCATCAGGTCGGTCCAGTTCTGGTCGATGAACTCCAGGCACGCCTGGCGGGTGTCCTCGCCGTGCGCGACGGTCCAGCCGGCGGGCTGCGCGATGTGCGCGGGCCACAGGGAGTGCTGGCCCTCGGCGTTGACCAGCACGACGTAGACGCCCTCGGTGTCCTCGAACGGGTTCGCCATGACGTGACTTCCTTTTCTTCGAAGGGGTTTCAGCAGGGGTTTCAGAGAGGTTTCAGCAGGGGTTCAGCAGGGATGGACGCGAAAGGGCCGGTTGAATCGCTCAGTTGTCGAGCGTGGTGACGCCGGGTGCCCAGACGTCCTCGGGGGCGAGCGCGGAGGGCGCGTACTTCCCCAGCGCGCTGACGATCAGCCGGAGTTCGAGGGTCAGGCAGGCGAGCAGCCGGTCGAGGCCGTCGTCCGGGTTCTCGTCCACGGCCAGCAGGGCGGCCCGTCCCAGGCCCGCCGCGCGGGCGCCGAGGGCGAGGCCTTTGGCGACCCGGGCGCCTTCCCACATCCGGCCGGAGGCCAGCAGGCAGGAGGACTGTTCCCAGGCGCGGACGCGGCGCAGGCACTCGGCGAGCGGCAGGCCGACGTGGTCGAAGAAGGGGCGCGGCGCCCAGCCGCTGCCGCCTTCCGCGCCGTCGACGGTCACGGCGTCGGCGCCCGCGTCCCAGGCGACGGCCGCGGCGGTGTGGATGTCACGGCCGGGCGGGAGCTTCACCCAGACCCGTGCGCGCGGGTAGTTGTTGCGCATGAAGCGGATCTGCTGGCGCAGGATCTCCTCGGTGAAGGTGCCTGGGCTGCTGCTCCGGAGGATGTGCTCGCCGTCGCCGAAGATGTCCTCGGTGGTGAAGTGTTCGGCGAGCCGGGTGGCGGACGCGGTGTCGACCACGGTCATGCCGCCGAGTCCGGGCTTCGCCCCCTGCCCCACCTTGAGCTCGAAGGCGAGCCGTCCCGAGTCGAGGAGGTGCTGGGCGGAGGGCGCGCTGTAGATCAGGTTCCAGACCTCGGCGTCGGCGTCCTCGGTGCTCTGCTGGAAGGCGATGCCGCCGACGCCGTCCGGTACTTCGCTCTCGTAGGCGCGCAGCCGGGCGAGGATGCCACCGCTCCCGGTGTCGCTTCCGGTGCCGGTGCCGGTGCCGCCGCCGGTGTATCCGACGGTCGGCACGATGTTCTCGCCGATCACCATGGGGATGCCCAGGCGTCCGGCCTGGCGGCTGACGGCGGCGCCGAGGCCGGAGTCGGCGACCTGGGTGGAGCCGAACGCGGAGACGTAGACGGGGGCAGTGGACCGGAAGCCGCCGATGTCGGTGTGGAGGTCGACGTCGCCGTAGTGCGGTTCGCGGGCCAGCTCGATCAGTTTCTCGAGCCGTTGGGGCATGAGGACGGGCGGCACCAGGCGCAGCGCGTCGAGGGGGTCCGTGGCGGGTGTGCCGGGCCGGGCGCCGAAGAGCTGGTGCCCGTACTCCTCGCGGGACGGGAACGCGGCGGCGGCGCCTTCGCGGGCCCGTCGGCGGATGTCCTGCTCGGGGAATCCGGCGGCCGTGAGGGAGGCGGTCACGCCGACACCACCCCGGGGGTCTTCGGGAAGGCGGTGGCCTGCCATACGGCGTCGAGTCCGGCGATGTAGCGGGTCAGGCGCTCGATGCCGATGCCGAAGCCGGAGCTGCCGGGGATGCCCTGCCGGACCATGTCGAGGTACCAGGCGTACTTGGCGGGGTTCTCGCCGGTTTCGCGCATGCGGGCGACGATGCGCGCGTAGTCGTGTTCGCGTTCGCTGCCGCTGATGAGTTCGCCGTAGCCCTCGGGGGCGATGAGGTCGAAGTTGGTGAGGACGCCGGGGCGTTCGGCGTCCTCGCGGTCGTAGAAGCCGCGGGATCCCTTGGGGTAGTCGGTGATGAAGAACGGCCTGTCGGCGCGGATGGAGAGGAGGGCCTCGCCTTCCCAGTCGATCTCGGCGTCGGGGTTCTGCTTGTGTCCGAGGCGGGTGAGTTCGGCGACCGCTTCGGCGTGGGTCGTCCGGTCGAAGGGTGCGTCCTCCTTGAGGAGGGCGGCGAAGGCCTGCGGGTCCCTGCCGAGGGCGGCGAGTTCGTCGCCGAGGTCGGCCACGACCGCGGCGGTGGCCTGGGTGATGATGTCCTGGGCGACGGCCATGGCGTCGTGCCGGGAGGCGCCCGCGATCTCGACGTCGAGCTGGTGGAATTCGACGAGGTGGCGGCTGGTGTTGGCCGTTTCGAGGGGCTCCAGGCGGACGTTGGGGGCGACGCAGAAGATCTTGTCGAAGGCCAGCAGCGACGCCTGCTTGTAGAGGATGGCGCTGGTCATCAGCTTGTAGCGGTGGCCGTAGAAGTCGATGTCGATCTGTTTGGAGCCGCGGCCGCCGGGGTCGGTGACGGGGCCGATGATCGGCGGCATGAGTTCGGTGAAGCCCTCCGCGGTGAGGTGTTCGCGGGCGGCCTGGATGATGCGGTTCTGCACCCGGACCATCGAGCGGGTCACGGGGTTCCGGAGGTGGTCCGGCAGGGCGGCGCGGGGCCGGGTGTCCAGCTGGTCGTTCATCGGGTTTCCCCCTGGTTCAGTGGATCAGTTGCACGCGGTCGCCCGGCGGTACGCCGAGGATCGCCGCTTGGTCGAAGGAGCGCTGCACGCGGGAGAGGGCGCCCAGCAGGCCGGCGGCCGTCATGCCGGTGCTGTCGGTGGTGGTGCCCTCGGCACGGAAGGGCAGGGAGCCGGTCCGGGACCAGCGCAGCCGGCCGTCCGGGGCGATGTGGCTCCTGGTCCGGCCCATGTTGTCCGCGTGCAGGCAGTACGGGACGTCCAGGAGCCCGCGGGCGAAGGCCTGCATGAGGGCCGTGCCGGGGTCCTCGGACAGTCCGAGGACGGTGGTGATGACGCTCAGGGCCTCGTCGAAGATCTCCTGGGCGTCCGGGTCGGCCGTGAAGTCGTCCGTGTCGGCGGGTGGTGGGCCCGCGGCGCGGACGTGGCGGTCCGTCGCGGCGGCGGTCTCCAGTGCCTGGATGTTCTCCGCGACGGTCGCAATGCGGTGGGCCTCCGCGGCGGTCTTCACGATGAGCCGCTCGGCGCCGGTCCGTACGGCGATGTCGACGGACTGTTCCAGCAGCAGCCGCGCGCCCGCCGCGCTCCTAGGGTAGACGCCCATGTAGGTGTAGATGACGACGTGCCAGTCGACGTCGGGCATGAAGTGCCGGGCGAGGCGGCGCAGCGCGCGGACGGCTCCGCGGTCCTGTTCGGCGTGGGTCTGCTGGGCGTAGCTCAGGGAGATGCTGCGGACGCCGTGCCGGCGGAAGAAGAGGCCTTCGAGGAGGCTGATCGCGACGAGCAGGCTCGGTGGGCAGAGCTGTCCGAGCATGCAGCCGCCGAAGGTCTCGACGTGGGGTTCGGCGCCGTGTGCGCGGGCGGCGGCCATCAGCCGGCAGGACTGTTCCCAGTTGTGCACGGAGTCCCGCAGGGAGATCCGCCCGTAGGGGAGGCAGTAGGAGACCGGGCCGCCTTCGGTGGCGTCGAGGCCCGCGCGCAGCGAGGCGGCGATGATGTCCTGCGGTCGTGCCGAGCCGTGCCGCACCTGGATGGGGAAGTCGGGGGCGAGCAGGCCGTCGAGGAGCTGTCTGTTGGTGGTGAGGCTGTGGGTGACGATGGGGTAGCCGTTGATGTCCGCGCCCTCGTCCAGCGCCTTGCGGGCCGCGTCGAGGTCACCGACGCGGGTGTAGCTGTCGAGGGTGACGGTGCCGATGGTGGTGGCACGGGCCTCCTTGACGGCGGTCAGGCCGTCGCGCATCGTCCTCGGGTCGCCGAACCCCATCCTGGGCTGGACCACCAGGCGGCCCGCGGCGCGGGACCGTGCCACGAAGTCCCCGAAGAGGCTGCGCGGGGCTGTCACCGTGGGGTCCTGCATCACGCCCGGCTCGGCTGGAGGGTCTCGTGGGCCCGGTGGGCGCGGGGGGTGACCGAGGCGACGAAGTCCTCGAACGTGCCGAGGTCGACGGGCTCCAGGAAGACGGCGTCGAAGCCCGCCGCGAGCAGCCGCCGGGCGACGTCGTCGGGGCCGCCGTCGCCCCGGGCCCGGCCGTCCGTGCCGTGGGTGCCGAGCTTGCCGCCGATGACGACGGGGGTGCCGGCGAGTGCCGGGGAGGCGCGCAGGGCGCCGATGGCCCGGAGTCCGTCGCTCTCGCCGTGGCCGTTGACGCTGCTGAGCACGATGAGGTCGGGGGCCTGGTATCCGTAGCGGGCGACGATGTCCTTGCCCGCGATGCAGGGGCCGAGGTTCTCGACGCGATGTCCCCAGCCCTCCAGGAGCAGCTGGAGGTAGACGAGGTTCCAGGTGTGGGAGTCGGACTCGGTGCCGCTCACGACGACATCGAGAGGACTGTGCGTGGTCATACGCCCGCTCCGGTGGGGGTGTTGAGGGCCGCGATGCGGGTGGGCAAGGTGTTCCAGATGTCGGGGGTGTAGAAGTGGCCGCCGGGCAGGACGTCGTGGCGGTAGTCGCCCAGGGCCAGGGCGCGCCACTGTTCGCCGGCGTCGGCCTCGATGACGCTGTCGTCGGTCGCGGAGAGCATCTGGAGGGAGGCCCGGACCTTGGCGTCCGGTGTGTGCCGGAAGGTGTCGCGGACCTCGATGTCCGCGCGCATCAGCTCCAGCGCCATCTCTTCGAGGTCCGGGTCGCCGAGCACGTGGGCGGGCATCAGGCCGTTGCTCTTCATCCAGGTCAGCAGTTCGGCGTCGGTGTCCTGCATGGCCGGGAACATGTCCCGGGGGGTGAGGCCGCGGTCGGGGGCGTTGCAGGAGGACACGACCAGGGCCTCGGGTGCGGGGCCGCCGTCGCGCTCGATCCTGGTGGCGGCTTCGAAGGCCATCCAGCCGCCCATGCTGTGGCCGAAGAGGACGTACGGGCCGTCGACGGCGGACAGTACGCACTCGGTGGCGTCGGCGGCCAGTTCGTCCCAGTCCTTGGCGCAGTCCTCCAGGAAGCGGCCTTCCCTGCCGGGGTAGCAGACGGCGGAGAGGGCGGTGTGGTCGGGGAGGGCCGTGCTCCACTGGTGGTACGGGCCGGTGCCGCCGCCGCAGAATCCCAGGCAGATGAGGGTGCGGTCGGTCTTCCGGGGGGTGTGGATGCGGATGACTTTGGTGTCCTGGTGTGGGGCCACTGAGCGCGTTCCTTCGTCGATGGGGGTGGTTCGGTGGAGGTGGTTCGGTGGGGGTGGTGCGGGCTCGGGTTTCCCCGGCCCCGCCGGATGGGGGAAGGGCGGGGCCGGGGAGGACGGGTGCCGCCGGGTGCGGCTACGGGGTGAGGGTGGTGATGTGCCGGGCCAGGTCGCGGAGGCTCGGGTGCCGGTAGACCTCCTTGACCGGCATGACGATGCCGAGCTGCTTCTTCAGCCGGGCGACCACGCGCAGTGCGAGCAGCGAGTGCCCGCCCAGGGCGAAGAAGTCGTCGTCGGCGCCGACCTGTTCGCGCCCGAGGACCTCGCCCCAGACCCCGGCGATCAGGGTTTCGAGCTCGCCCTCGGGGGCGATGTGCCCGTCCGCCGGAGCGTCGCCGGGGTCCGGCAGGGCGGCGGTGTCGACCTTGCCGTTCACCGTCAGCGGCATGGTGTCGAGTCCGACGTACGCGGAGGGGACCATGTACGGCGGCAGGGCGGCGGCCAGGTGGTCGCGCAGTGTGTCGGGGGCCGGGGAGGTGCCGTCGGCCGGGACGTAGTAGGCGGCGAGCCGGTCGCCCGCCTCGGCGTCGTGGTGGACGGTGACGGCGACGGCCCGGACGTCCGGGTGACCGGCGAGGGTGGTCTCGATCTCGCCCAGTTCGACCCGGTAGCCGCGGATCTTGACCTGGCGGTCGGTCCTGCCGAGGTAGGCGAGGCTGCCGTCGGGCAGGCGTCGCACCTTGTCCCCGGTGCGGTACATCCGCTCGCCGCGGGCGAAGGGGTACGCGACGAAGCGCTGTGCCGTCAGCGCGGGGTTGCCGACGTATCCGTGCGCGACGCCAGGGCCGGCGAGGTAGAGCTCGCCCGCGGTGCCGTCCGGGAGTTCGGCGAGGTCCTCGCCGAGCACGCGGGCGACGACGCCCGGCAGGGGACGGCCGATGTGCGGCTCGGGGCCCTCGATCCAGGCCGTCGTGGCGTCCACGGTGCACTCGGTCGGGCCGTACAGGTTGACGGTCTCGATCTCTCCGCGCTCCCGTGCGGCGGCCAGTTCCCGCCAGGTGGCCCGCGGTACGGGCTCGCCGCCCATGAACAGCCGCAGGGGACGGCCGCCGATGGCGGGGGCGAGCAGGCTGTCGCGCAGGAACTCCCAGTGGGAGGGCGTCAGATCGAGGTCGTCGACGCCGTGCTCGTCCAGCAGCGTCCGCAGCTTCGCGGGGTCCGTGCGCTCGGTCTCCCCGATGACGACGATGGTGTCGCCCCGGCACACGCGGACCCACTGCTGTACGGACGCGTCGAAGGAGATGCTGGCGTTCCAGGCGACGACGCGCGGCTCGGCGTCGTACAGGCCGGCCAGTTCCAGGCCGCTGATCAGGGACGCCACTCCCCCGCGGGTGGTCTGGACGCCCTTGGGGGCGCCGGTCGAACCGGAGGTGAAGATCACGTACGCCGGGTCCCGCGGGGTGGCCTCGACGGGCGTGGCGGCGGCCCGCGTCGCGTCCCTGCCCGGCAGCGGGAGGGCCTCCACGCCGGTGGGCCACGTGGTGGTGGTGCTGCCGTTGCCGGTGAGTACGGTGCGGACGTCGGCCCGCTCCACCATGTAGGCGAGGCGGTCCTTCGGGTAGGCCGGGTCGAGCGGTACGTAGGCGGCACCCGCGCGCCACACGGCGAGCAGGGCGACCAGGAGGTCCGCGCCGCGGGGGAGGCTCACCCCGACGCGGTGTCCGGGTCCGGCTCCGCGTGCGGTGAGCAGGGCCGCGATCCGGGCCGTGCGGCGGTCGAGTTCGGCGAAGTCGAGGTGGTCGGTGCCGTCGACCACGGCGAGGCGGTCCGGCGCGGCGGCCACCGTGTCGTGGAAGCGGGCCAGGGGGTCGAGGAGCCGGGTGAGGGCGTTCGTGGCGCTCATGCCGTCCGCTCCACCTGTGCGGCGGGGGCCACGGTCGGGGAGCAGTCGGTGAGTTCGACGGGGCTGCCCATGGCGACGACGATCTTCCGGTCGCCCCGGAAGGGGTCGCGGCCGTGGCTGGTGAGGACGTTGTCGACGAGGAGGACGTCGCCGGCCTGCCAGGTCTGCCGGACCGTCGCCGCCTCGTAGGCGGCGTTGATCAGGTCGAGCTCCTCGCGGGTGAAGGGCAGGTCGTCGGCGAAGTCCGTCTCGAAGGGCAGCCCGTCCGGGCCGAACTCGTCGGTCAGCGCCTCCCTGAGCTCGTCGTCGAGGGACCAGGAGCTCCAGAACGCGAGGTGGTTGAACCAGACCTCGGCACCGGTCTCGGGGTGCCGGATGATGCCGGGCCGCAGCTGGGCGGTCCTGAGGTTGCCCTCGTCGTCCCAGGCGCAGGAGATGAGGTTGTCGGCGCAGTACTTCTCGACCTCGGCGCGGTCGGTGGTGGCGAAGGCGTTCTGCCAGCTCACCGAGATGTGCTCGGAGTAGTGCCGGGTCAGGGACCAGCCGTGGGCGCGCATGCGGGCGACCAGGCCGGCGGGGAGCCTGCGCAGGACCTCCCGGCAGTCCGCGACGGGGGTCGCGCCGCCCTCCTCCGGGGCGGTCAGACAGGCGAACATCAGCAGCCCGGGGAAGGTGAGGGTGTAGCTGTTCTCGTTGTGCATGCGGATCGCCTGGGCGGGCGGCAGGTCGGTGGACGAGTAGACGTCGTTGCCGAAGCTGCTGCGCGGGGTGGCCTTCTCGCGGTAGGGCGTCCGCCGGGGCAGCAGGACGTCCCGCACCAGCGCGAAGTCCTCGACGCTCCGGAGGGGCAGTCCGCGCAGGTAGAGGGCGCCGTGTTCATGGAGTTTCGCCCGCAGGCCGGTGTCGATGCCGGACAGCCAGGCGCACGCTTCCTCGATGGTGTCGAAGTGCGGGACGTCGGTGGTGGCGGGCTTGCCCTCGGCGAGGTGCCAAGCCGGTGTTCCGGTGCTGCCGGAGTCAGGAGAATCTGTCATCTCTCCACGTCCTTTTCCTAGGGTCGACGGCATTCGGGGGTCAGGCGGTCCGTAGCACCGTTTCGGGCAGATCGCGCTGTTCCCTGATGGGCGAGAAATAGAGGATGAGCGCGCTCAGCGGCAGCATGACCGTCAGTGTCAGCAGCGCGGGGCGGAGCCCGATCACGGTGCCGAGCGCCCCACCGATGACGGCGCCCAGCGGCATGGTCCCGTAATTGAGGAATGCGGAACTCGCGGAGACGCGGCCGAGCACCCCGGGCGGACAGTAACGCTGGAGGAAACTCGATTTGATGACGTTTCCGGCCACTATTCCGGTGCCCACGGCGGCACTTCCGACGACATACAGCAGGAGACCGGCACCGGACGCGGTGAGCGCGATGAGCGGGGCGAACGAAAGCAGCCCCAATTCGAAGAGGAGAAGTGCCCGTCCGGTGCCGATCCGGTCGGCGGTCCGCCGTACCACGAGGGTGCCGAGGACACCGCCGAGCCCGCCGATCGAGCCCACCACCCCGATCGTTCCGGACGACAGGCCGATCTCCCGGAAGAGAAAGACGACCGCGATGGACTGATAGGCCGTCAGCAGGAGGTTGGCCGTCGCCCCGAAAAGGGTGAAGCTGCGCAGATAGGAGTCGCGGGCGACCAGCCGGAGCCCTTCCCCGATCTCCCGGAGCAGTGCGCCGCGGGTGCGTTCCACCGGTTCGGGCGGCGGCTCGGGCCTGCCGATGCGGGCCACGCAGACGAAGGAGACGAGGAAGGTGACGGAGTTGGCGAGCAATCCGCCGACCGCCCCGGCGAGTTGGGCGATGATGCCGCCCGAGCCGACGCCGATCAGCCGGGCCGCCGAATCGCTTCCGTGCAGCTTGGCGTTGCCCTCGGCACGGTCCGCCGGCGCCAGCAGGGTGGGGAGGTAGGCAACGTACGCGGTCTCGAAGAACACCGCCGCGGAGCCGGTGAGCAGGGCCACGGCCATCAACTGGCCGATGCTCAGGACGCCCAGCCAGGCCGCGACGGGGACGCTGGCGAAGAGAACCAGGCATATCGCGTCGGAGGCGAGCATGATGGATCTCCGCCGCATTCTGTCCACCCAGGCGCCGACCGGAAGTCCGATGACCAGCCAGGGCAGCCAGGTCGCGGCACTGAGCAGGCTCACCACGAGGGCACTGGAATTCAGGGTGGACACCGCGACCAGCGGAAGCACCAGGCCGGTGACCGAGGCACCGAATGCCCTGGCGGTTTCGCCGTACCACAGCAGCCGGAAATCCCGGTGCCGCCGCAGCAGCCCCCTTTCCGTGTCCTCCGCGCGCCGTTCGCACTGCCGTAATTCTTCTGTCATTTTCGGCAGCAGCTCCTTCGGCACGGATTCCACAGGCGAGTGCCGGGGGCTCTCCCTGCCCGGCATCGGCCATGCTGCCCGAGGCCGTTCAACGTCCGATCGACGTCGCATCTACGTGCCTGTACCACCCGCAATCCGTGCGGTTTCCGGGAAATGCGGTTACGGAGCGGGAAAGGCCGACGGCGAAGGCGCGCCGGCCGGCCGGGCCCAGGGATGCGATCACTCGTGATCGGCGCTGCCATGGAGGCATGGCCACGAACGGGCCGCGCGTTCCGGGCGGGGCGCCGCCGGGCGGAGCGGGCAGGCGGCTGCACGCCGTCTTCGAGGCCACGTGCGACCGCGTGGCCTCGAAGACGGCGCTGGAGTGCGGGCCGCACCGGCTGACCTATGCCGAGCTGGACGCGCGCGCCAATCGGCTCGCCCACCACCTGCGCGGGCTCGGCATCGGCGAGGGGTCACGGGTGGCGGTCCTGGTGCCGCGCTCGGTGGACATGTACGCGTCGCTGCTCGCGGTGGGCAAGGCCGGCGGTGCCTTCGTGCCGATCGACCCGGCGTCGCCCCCGGACCGGGTCGGCTTCATCACGGACGACGCCGCCGTCGACGCGGTCCTGGCCGCGTCCGGCACCTCGGCGGCGGTGGCGGGGCTCTCCTGCCGTGTGGTCGACCTCGACGCGTGCGCGCACGAGCTCGCCGGGCGGCCCGCCACCCGCCCGCCGCCCGCTCCGGCGGCACACGGCCTGCGGGACCCGGACCCCCTCGCGTACATCATGTACACCTCGGGTTCGAGCGGCAGGCCCAAGGGTGTGCAGATCGCCCAGTCCAGCATCCGCAACTTCCTCGACATCGTCCCCGGGCTGTACGACGTGCGGCCGGACGACCGGGTGCACCAGGGCATGACCATCTCCTTCGACTTCTCCATCGAGGAGATCTGGCCGACCTGGACGGTCGGGGCCACGCTCGTCGCGGGCCCGACCGGCTCCGGGCGGTTCGGCGCCGAGCTGGCCGATTTCCTGGAGAGCCACGGGATCACGGTGCTGTACTGCGTGCCGACACTGCTGGCGACGATCCCCCGGGACCCCCCGCGCCTGCGCAGCATCCTGGTCGGCGGCGAGGCCTGCCCACAGCGGCTGGTCGAGCGGTGGAGCAGGCCGGGGCGGCGCATCCTCAACACCTACGGGCCGACCGAGGCCACCGTCACGGCGACCTGCGGGGAGCTGCGGCCGGGCCGGGCCGTGACCATCGGCAGGCCGCTGCCCACGTACACGGTGCTCCTGCTCGACGAGCAGCGCCGTCCGGTGCCCGACGGCGCCGTGGGGGAGATCTGTATCGGCGGCCCCGGTGTCGCCCGCGGTTACGTCGGGCGGCCGGAGCTGACCGCCGACCGGTTCGTCGAGCACCCGCTGGCGCCCCCGGGCAGCAGGCTCTACCGCACCGGCGACCTGGGCCGGACGACTCCGGACGGGGAGATCGAGTACCTGGGCCGGGCCGACGCCGAGGTGAAGGTCCGCGGGCACCGGGTCGACCTCGGCGAGATCGACAACGTCCTGCTGGAGGACCCCGGCGTCGCGGAGGCGGCCACCGCGCTGACGGCCCCGCCGGGCGCGGACGGCACCGGCGGCGAGCTGTCCGCCTATGTGGTGCGCACGGCGGACGGCGGGAACGACGACGCCCTCGTCGCCCGGCTGCACGAGCACGCGCGGCGCAGGCTCCCCGCGTACATGGTGCCGTCGTTCCTGGACGTCCTCCCCGAGCTGCCGGTCATGCCGAGCGGCAAGGTGGACCGGGGGCGGCTGCCCGCCCCGACCGGCCGCCGTCTGGTGGACGGCGGCCGGGTGGTGACCGCCCGGGGCGGGCTGGAGACCCACGTCAGGGACGCCTGGGCGGAGGTGTTCGGCGTCGCCCCCGAAACCCTGTCGGTGGAGGCCGACTTCTTCACCGACCTCGGCGGCCACTCCCTCGTCGCGGCCCAGGCCGTGTCACTGCTGCGCGGCCGGGGCACCGCCACGGACCTGACCCTGCGCGAGCTCTACGCGCACCCGACCGTGCGCGGCCTGGCGACGCGGCTGAGCGCGTCGGCGGGCACCGCGCGGCCGACCGCGCCGCCCCGCCCGGAACCGCTCCGCCACGGCCGCCGCAGGATCGCGGCCGCGGGCACGGCACAGGCCGCCGCGATCTACCTGCTGCTGCTCCTGCTGACGCTGCCGGTGTCCTGGGCGCTCACCCGGAACGACGGCCGACTGTCGCCCCACGATTCCCCGCAGCTCGCGATCAGCCTCCTGCTCAGCTACTTCGGTGTGCGCTGGATCGCACCGGCCGTCCTCGTCCGCCCTCTGAGCATGGGCATCCGGCCGGGCCGCTACCCGCTGTGGGGCCGGACCTACGTGCGGCTGTGGGCGGTGAACCTGCTGCTGGGCGTCAGCCCGCTGCAGGTGCTGAGCGGCTCCCCCATGATGGCCGCCTACCTGCGGCTGCTCGGGGCGCGCGTCGGGCCCCGGGCCACGATCGCCACGAGCATGCTCTCCCTGCCGACGCTGCTGCGCGTCGGCGGCGACTCCGCCGTCGGCTACGGGGTCTCGCTGCGCCCGTGGCGGGTGGCGGACGGCTGGGTGACGGTCGCCCCGATCGAGATCGGGGAGCGCTGCTACGTCGGGGCGAGCGCGGTCCTCGAACCCGGCGCCCGCATGGGTCCCGGGGCCGGTCTCGGCGAGCAGTCCGTCATCGGCCAGGGTGACGTGATTCCGGACGGGGCCCGCTGGGCCGGATCGCCGCCGCGCCCCGTCGACGCGCTCGCGCCGGGCGTGGAGGCCATCCTGCGGTCCCGCGGCGGTGGCGACGGGTGGCGGGCGCGCCACGTCGCCGCCGCGCTGTGCGGTCTGGCGTTCCTCGAAGGCGCCGTCGTCGCGGTCCTCCTGCCGAGCATCGCGCTGGTCTGGTGGGCCCTGCTGAACTGGGACAGCTGGGCCGGGCTGCTGGCCGCCGTGCTGTGCGGCCCGGTGTTCGTCCTCACGGTCTGCTGCGTGGTCGCCGCCGGCAAGCGCCTGGTGCTGCCCCGGACGCCCGTGGGCGTCCATCCGCTGCGCTCCTCGCTGGGGGTGCGCAAGTGGGTGGCGGACAAGCTGCTGGAGTTCAGCCTCATGTACACCAACTCGCTCTACGCCACCCTCTACACCGTCCCGTGGCTGCGGCTGCTCGGCGCGCGGATCGGCCGGGGCGCCGAGGTGTCCACCGCCTCGCATCTCGACCCGGACCTGCTCACCCTCGACGAGGGGAGCTTCGTCGCAGACATGGCCAGCATCGGTGCCGCCACCTTCGCCGCCGACCGGGTGGCCTTCGGCCCCACCGAGGTGGGGCGGCGCGCGTTCGTCGGCAACGCGGCGTTCGTCCCGGCCGGCACCCGGCTGGAACCCGGCTCTCTGGTCGGCGTGGGGACGGTCCCGCCGCGGGAGAGCGTCCCCGCGGGCACCTCGTGGCTGGGCTCGCCCGCCTTCCACCTGCCGGTGCGGCAGAGCAGCGGCTCGTTCCCCGAGGAACTGACGTTCCGGCCGACCCGCAAGGCGGTGCTGCACCGCCTCGGTGTCGAGTTCTTCCGCACGACGATGCCCTCGTCGGTGCTGGTCTGCAGCGCGTACGCCTATCTGCTGGCGCTGTCCGGCCTGGTCCGTCTCTCGGACGTCGTCGCGGTGCCGCTGTTCGTGTCGCCCGTCCTGCTGATGGCCGCGGGGCTCGCGGCGATCGCGTACTGCGCGGTGGTCAAGCACCTGGTCGTCGGGGTCTACCGGCCGCGGGTCGAGCCGCTGTGGAGCCGGTTCGTACGGCGCACCGAGTTCGTCACCGGCCTCTACGAGGCGGCCGCCGTGCCGGCCGGGGTGGGCACCCTGACCGGGACCCCGTTCCTGCCGCCCGTGCTGCGCTGGTTCGGCGCCAGCATCGGCAGGCGTGCCTGGATCGGCACCACCTACCTCACCGAGTTCGACCTGGTGCGGGTCGGCGACGACGCCGCGGTCGGCACGGGGGTGTCCCTGCAGACGCACTTGTTCGAGGACCGGGTGATGAAGATGTCGACGGTGACCGTGGAGGCGGGCACGAGCATCGGCACCCGGGCGATCGTGCTCTACGGAGGGGTGGTCGGCGAGGGCGTCTGGCTCGGCGCGCTGTCGCTGCTCATGAAGGGCGAGTACCTGGCGCCGGGCACGAGTTGGAGCGGCATTCCCGCCCAGGGCCTGGTCCACGAGGCGGTGAGGACGCGGTGACGCCCCGCCCGCTCGCGCTCGTCTACCGGGGACCGGCCGCGCTGCCGGGCTGTCCGGAGGCGGTGGCCGGGCTGCTCGCCGCCGGACCCTGGGGCCTGGACGTCCGCTACACCGGCCCGGACGGGGAACTGCCGCTGTCGGCCGGCTCGCTGGCCCACGCCCTGGTGTACGCGCAGCCGGGCGGCGGCACGCTGTCCCGCGCGTACCGGCGGCTCAGGCGGGAGCGCACCGCGATCCGCGACTACGTCCGGGGCGGCGGCCGCTACCTGGGCTTCTGCCTCGGCGCCTACCTGGCCGGGGCCACGCCGGGGTTCGCCCTGCTGCCCGGCGACACCGACCAGTACATCCGCTCACCGGGCTGCACGGTCCACGACGAGAGCGACACCCTGGTGGAGACGCGGTGGCGCGGCGAATGGCGCACCCTCTTCTTCCAGGACGGCCCGTACTTCGTCCTCGACGCGGGGGCCGACGCGACGGTCCTGGCCACCTACCCCAACGGCACGCCCGCCGCGCTCGTCGCACCGTTCGGCGCGGGCCGCGTCGGCGTCGTGGGCCCGCACCCGGAGGCCACCGACGACTGGTACGCCGACGCGGGCCTCCCCGTCCACCGCACCCGGGACGTGGGCCTGGACTTCGTGGGCGCGGTGCTGGAGGAATGAGCGCGCGGACCCGCCCGCCCGGTAATGCGCCAACTCCCGGTTCCAGGGCCCGAAGTGGACCACGAAAGGGGACACTACTGCTCAAGGAAGGCGCCCTCTCGCGGAAGGACGGCCTGTGAACGCGATCCGTGGCTCTCTCGTCTCCCTCGCCCTCGTCCTCACCCTCACCGGCACGACGGCGGCCATACCCGGGAGCCGGCCACCGGACCGGCCCGCCCCCGGAGCCCCCGGCCTCGGCGACCCGTACTTCCCGCTGGACGGCAACGGCGGGTACCACGCGCTGCACTACGGGCTCGACATCGGCTACGAGCCCGCCGGCGCCCACCTCGACGGCCGCGCGGTCATCACCGCGCGCGCCACGCAGGCCCTCTCCCGCTTCGACCTCGACCTGTCGGGGCTCACGGTCCGGTCCGTGCGGGTGGGCGGCTCCCCCGCCGCGTTCCGCCGCGACGGACAGGAGCTGATCATCACACCGCGCAGGCCGCTGCGGCGCGGGGAGGTCTTCCGGACGACGGTGACCTACGACGGCACGCCGCAGGCGGTCAACGTGCCGGGCGATCCGTTCGACGGCTGGAACATCACCGACCACGGCGCGTTCGTGGCCGGTGAGCCGCAGGGCAGCCGCACCTGGTTCCCGCTCGACAACCACCCCTTGGACAAGGCCTCGTACGACGTCACCATCACCGTCCCCGAGGGCTACACCGCCGTCTCCAACGGCACCCTCACCGATCTGCGCACCCGGAGCGGGCACAGCACCTTCCACTGGCACAACCCCGAACCGATGGCGGGCTACCTCGCCACGGCCACCATCGGGAAGTTCCGCACCGAGAGCTACCGCACCCGCGGCGGGCTGACCGTCTACAACGCCGTGGACCCCCGCGAGGCGGCCGCCTCCGCGCCCGTGCTGAAACAACTGCCGGAGATCATCGAGTGGGAGAGCGGTCTGTTCGGCCCGTATCCGTTCGGCGCGGCCGGGGCGATCGTGGACCACGCACCGCAGATCCCGTACTACGCCCTGGAGACCCAGACCAGACCGCTCTACTGCAAGGCGCCGACCGTCGTCACGCTCGTGCACGAGACGGCGCACCAGTGGTTCGGTGACTCGGTCAGCCTCACCCGGTGGCAGGACATCTGGCTCAACGAGGGCTTCGCGACGTACGCGGAGTGGCTGTGGGCCGAACAGCACGGCGGCCTCACCGCCCAGCAGGCCTTCGACGCCGCGTACGCCAGGCCCGCGAACGATCCGGTATGGGCCTTCCCGCCCGCCGTCCCGGGCGACTTCACCCATCTCTTCGACGCCCCGGTGTACGACCGCGGGGCGATGGCACTGCACAAGATCCGCACGCTCGTCGGCGACCGCGACTTCTTCCGCGTCCTGCGCGCCTGGGCGGCGCGGCACCGCGACGGGCACGGCACCACGGCGGAGTTCACCGGTCTCGCCCGCGCCCTCTCCCACAAGGACCCGGGCCCCACGGTCGCCACCTGGCTCTACGGGCAGGGCAAGCCCGCGCGGCCCTGAGCCCGCCGGGCCCGCGCCGACCGGCGGGCCCGTGCGGGCGGCTCAGCCCAGCGGATAGGTCTGCGACGGCCCCGAGCCGGAAGGGCGGTCGCCGAGGTAGGTGACCTTCAGACGGGAGAAGTACGGGGCCTTGCCGTGCGGCCGGGCCACCGGGCGGTACGTCTCCACGCTCACCCGGTACGTGTGGAACCTGCCCTCGGCGCAGGACGGAAGGCAGTCGTTCACCACCTGCTGTCCCGTGCCGTGCCCGGCGTGGTCGGTCCAGTCGGTCCAACCGAGTCCGCGCAGGCCGTTGTTGCCGTCGGCGCAGCTCACCATGTATTCCCGCGGGCGCACTTGATCGTGCCGCAGGCAGTCGACGAGGACCGGGGTTCTGTGAGGGACGGCGGGTACCGGGGCGGTGTCGCCCGCGTGCGCGGGAACTGCGGTGGTGGCGAGCGCGGCGGCGCAGAAGGCCGCGCCGACGAAGCGGCGGCTGGACGACAAGGGTCGTGTCCTCTCGGTGCGGGGCGTGCGGGCCGGACGGAAGGGTGTATGTGGCCGGACATGTCACGTACCCGGCCCGGGGCGCCGCTATCCGGAACGGCCCGGCTCCCGTGCTTCCGGAGGCCACGGACTTGCGCGGCCTGCCGCCCGGGAAAGACGATGCCTTCTGTGATCCGACTCGCCAGACAAGAGGAAATCCCCCGCCTCAGGGACATCGAGAGGGCCGCCGGAATACTGTTCCTCGACGTCGGCATGGTGTCTGTCGCCGAGGACGAACCCCCTGCCGCGGAGCTGCTCCGGGAGTACATCGACGCGGACCGCGCCTGGGTGCACACGGACGGCGACGATGTCCCCGCCGGTTATGTCATCGTCGACCTCGTGGACGGCTGCGTGCACATCGAGCAGATCTCCGTGGACCCCGGGCACGCCCGGAAGCGCATCGGGGCGGGGCTGATCGAGCACGTCGCCGCCTGGGCGGAGCGGCGGGGCGCCGCGGCGCTCACCCTGACCACCTTCACCGAGGTCGCGTGGAACGGCCCGTACTACGAGCGGCGCGGCTTCCGTGCCGTCCCGGACGCGGAGCTCACCCCGGGCCTGCGCGACATCCGCGCGGCGGAAGCCGCCCACGGCTTGGACCGCTGGCCCCGTACCTGTATGCGCCGCGCGCTCTGACCGTCCGGCTACGGCGCCCCCGAGGCCGTGCCGGGTTCCTCGGCGGCGCCGGCGAGCAGTTGGGCCAGTTCCTGGTGCCCGAACCGGTTGGCGTCGTCCAGGGGTGTCCCGCCCCAGCGGTCCACCGGTCCCGGGTCGACCCCCATGGCCAGCAGGAATTCCACGATGTCCCGGTGCCCCTCGGCGGCGGCCAGGTGCAGGGCGGTGCGCCCGTCGTAGTCGGCCGCGCCGAGGGGGACGTTGCAGGCGGCGAGGCGGCGGATCTCGTTGAGGTCGCCCTGGCTGGCGGCGAAGCACAGCCCCACGATGCCTTCGATCGCGCTCTGCTGACGCCGGAGCCGGGGGTCGCGCTTGCCGCTCCCCGCGCCGGTGCCGGTGCCGGTGAGCAGGTCGTAGGTGTGGACGTTGTAGCAGTCGACCAGGCCCCGGCAGACCTCGATCCCCCGCACCGAGTTCCCGTGCTCGTCCAGCCGGGGCGACCAGATGGCGATGCCCATCAGCTGCGGCACGACCAGCATCAGGGCGCCGGAGACCCCGCTCTTGGCGGGCAGGCCGATGGTGAAGGCGAACTCGCCGGAGAAGTCGTACATGCCGCACGAGGACATCAGCGACAGGCAGTGGCGCACCGTCCGGGCGGAGAACACGGGGTCCTCCGTCAGCGGGCACACCCCGGCATTGGCCAAGGAGGCGGCGGCAACAGCCAGTTGCTGGGCGTCGACCTCGATCGAACAGCACTGGAAATAGAACTCCAGGGAGGCCAGCAGGTCGGTGCCGGGCGGAAAGGCACCGCGTTCCCGCATCGAGTAGCCGAGCGCGAAGTTGCGGTCCGCGGTGTTGCGCTCGGACAGATAGACGGAGTTGTTGAACCCGACGCCGCGCCCGCCCGCGAGCCGTTTCCAGGTGTCGGCCACGAAGTCGAAGCGGTCCGCGGCGTCCAGGCCGCGCTGGATGAGCGCGCAGCTCATGATGGCCCCGGCGTTTATCATCGGGTTGTGCGGCAGCCCGGCCTTGTTGAAGGTCAGTTCGTTGAAGCCCTGCCCGCTCGGCTCCCGTCCCACATGGCGGTGGACGGTGTCGGGCCCGTGCTCCTCCAGGGTGAGGCAGTAGTTGACGGTCTTGGACACCGACTGCAGGCAGAAGTTCACGTCCGCGTCGCCGATGGAGAAGCGCTGCCCGTCCACCGTGCACACCGAGATCGCGAACTGGTCGGCGTCCACCCGCGCGAGCTGGGGGATGTACTCGGCGACGGCGCCCCTCCGGTCGGCGCGGACCTCGTGGTAGATGCGCCGGAGGTCGTCCACCAGCGCGGGGAAGTCGGGGACCGCGAGTTCCCCGCGGGCGGCCCGCTCGATGATGCCGCGGTTGCGCTGGGTGGCGGCGGCGAACTCCGGCGCGGCCAGCAGCCACGGTTCTGCCGACGGCGGGACGGGGCGGGCGCGGTCCAGGTTGGCGACGGTCTCGGCGATCCTGGGGTCGTCGGGCAGGATGCCCGTCCGGCGCAGCACTTTCAGCAGCCGGTCGGGCGAGAGCCTGCCGGGCGAGCCCTGTTCGAAGCAGTCGAAGACACCCCCGTAGGTTTCTCCGCCCTGGTGCGGAACGGTCCCGGGCGCCGCGGGGGAAGTGTCCGCAGGCCGCTTCCCGGTCTTCGCAGCAGCCAAAGAACGCCTCCGATCGACCCGTTACGGACAGGGCCTCGTACGCCTCCGCCCATGCGTCGGGAGCGCTCCCGGCCGACGGGGTGCGGTGTCCCCGGAAATCCCTGCCGCACCGACGATTCCCGGCCACCAGCGGCGAAAACCAGCCGCGGCGCGACCGGCGCGCCCGGCCTGGTGGTGCAGTTGCGCGTATCAGGGCGCTCCGCTGCGCGCGCGCCGTACGCCCGCACAAGGCTCCGGCGCGCGCCCGGCGCCCGTCCGCTCCGGACCGGGCTCCTCCGCGCGGCGGCCGCGTCCCTGCCGACCGGGGTCGGCAGGGACCGGCTTCACTTCAGCACGCGCGCAGACCGGGGGCGGGGTCCTGCCCGGTGTTCACGTCGACAGCCGGGACGTTGCCCCACGCACCGTTGTCGAGCAGCGTCCAGTACCAGATGTCGTTGCCGCCCGGGTGCGGGTCACCGTGACCCCAGCACTCGAACCAGCTGAACGCGCTGTCGAGCGTGCCACGGACCGCCGAACGGTACGAGCGGTCCGCGTACCCCCTCGCGCCGGCTCTGTTGCCGCAGTACAGCCTGCCGTCGGAACGGACCCCGCACTCCGCCCTGACCGCGGCGGACCGATGGTCCGGGGCCCCTGCCGCGGCATGGGCCGAGGCCGGTGCGACCACCGCGAGAAGCGAGGTCGCGACGAAACCACCCAGAAGAGAAACTGTCCGAGGAGCATTCATACCCGGCTCATGCCCAGCCTGCGCTGCAGTCACACTGCGCACTCCGAGCGGGCGCAGAAACATCAACTCGCCCTGCTGCGGCCCGACTTCACCGACAACACGGGCGCCGAGCGCACCGGCCTCAGTATGCGGGACTGCCCGACGGTACGGGCGCGACCACGCGATCGCCGAACTCGGTCCACGGGCGCCAGCCGTCACCGGGCCGTTCCTGGACGCGGGTGCGCATCCGGCCTTCGGCGGTGACGGCGAAGACGTGCATCCGTCCGGTGGTGTCGACCGCTGCCGTGGGTGTGGCGGCGAGCAGGACGCCGGGCGCCTCGAAGTCATCGCCGGGATCCCAACTGCCGCCGGGTGCGGTCTGTCGGCGGCGGCCGAGCCGGGCCCCGCCGGGGGACAGAGCGAAGGCTTCGAGCCTGCCGTCGGCATCGGGGGCGAGTGCCGGGGCCGCGGCCGTCAGGCCGAACATCGGTTGCCAGCCGTCCCAGCCGCCGCTCGGCACGGTCTGGCGCCGGTGGTACGCGGCCAGGCCGGACGGGGCCGTCGCGACGACGGTGAGCCTGCCGCTGCCGTCGCGTGCGACGCGCGGCGCGGTGCCCGCCGCGGTACCGAAGCCGCTCCACTGCGCCCAGGATCCGTTGGGGGTCTCCTGCCACCGGTGGTAGATGCCGGAGCCGCCGGGCGAGAGGGCGAAGACCTCCAGCCGTCCGTCGGCGTTGGCGGCGACGACGGGCGGCGCGCCCGCGGGTCCGCCGAAGCCGCCGTCCCACGCGTCCCAGGCCGGTGATCCGGGCGAGTGCTGCCGTCGCCGGGCGATGGCGGTGCCGGCCGGGCCCAGCGCGAAGACCTCCAGTCCGCCGTCGGCGTTACGGGCGACGGCCGGGGCGGCGCCCGCCGCGCCACCGAACTCCTCCCAGTCGTACCAGCCGCCGTCCGGGCGCTGCACCCGGTGGTGCAGGGCGGCACCGTCCGGGGCGAGGGAGAACACCTCCAGCCTGCCGTCGGTGTTGCGGCCGAGCGTGGGAACCGCCCCGGCCGGTCCGCCGAACGGCTCCCATGGCGACCAGGTGTCGGACTGCGGGTCGAGTTGGACACGTCGCAGCAGTGAACGGTCGCTCGCGTCCAGTGCGAACACGGTCAGCCGGCCGTCGACATCAAGCCCGGCCACCGGGTTGTCGGGGCTCTGCCAGGGCGGTGGCACGTCCCGCCACTGCAACGGGGCCAGGTACAGCCCCTGCCGGAACCAGCCCGCGGCACTCGCGTGCCATTGCTGTCCGTCGGTGACCACCTCGACGGCGTGACCGGGCACATGGCCCGCGTAACCGTCGAGGCCGAAGGCGAACGGATTTCGGGACGCGAACACGTCGGTGCCGTCATAGCCGTTGCGAGGCCCGATGAACAGGTAGTACCAGCCGTCCCGCTCGACGACGAAGGGTGACTCGGTGACCGATGCCGTCGCGGTGGTGGTCGCGTCGGTGAACGCGATTCCCGGTTCGCTCCAGTGCATCAGATCCCCGGAGCGCCGGAAGGCCACCACGTGCCGGCCGTCCTGGCCGGACAGTTCGGTGTAGTACATCACCCACTGGCCCGCGATCCTCACCACCATCGGATCGCGCGCCACGCGCCCCCGGAAGAGCGGGCCGGCCGGGACCCGCGTCCAGGTGAACAGGTCGGTCGAAGTGGCGAGGTTGACCGCGGCACCGCTCCGGCCGCCGGCGGCGTAGAACATCCAGTACGCGCCGCCCGTCTCGATGACGTGCGGCGCCCACAGGTGTTCCTCCCCGAAGTAGGCGGGGTCGACGGTCAGCGCGTCGGGGTGTGTGGTCCACGGCCCGTACGGGTCCGGGGCGGACGCGTGGGCGAAGGAGACCTCGGCCGCGCTGTCGGGGGCCTGGCCGGGAGGCGCGTCGGCACCGACGATGCCGAACAGGTGCCACCGGTCGGCCGCCTTGATCAGTGTGTGATCGTTGAGGTAACGCTGCCCGCCGGGGGTGGAAGGGTCGTAGACGTGCGCGAAGGGCCCCGCGCCGATCCACCGGTGGGGCGGGGGCGGCGCGGCGGAGGCGGCCGCGGCGCCGACCCCCAACAGCGCGAGTGTGCCCGCCGCGGCGGAGCCCTGGAGCAGACGGCGTCTGCTGATCGGATGCATGCGTTCTCCGGGAGATGCGCCGTGGCCGGCCAGGGCTGGTCGCCTTGGCCGGCCACGGGTGTCGAATCATGTGATGGGGGGACCGGTCATGTGACGGGAGGACCTGAGGTGCTGTTGACCCAGATCCATTCGGACCAGGTACTGAAGCCGGTCTGCCACCGGTGGTAGACCCCGGCCTGACTCGTACCGAACACCTCGATGCGACCGTCGGCGTTGGCGGCGGCGTTGATCTCGGTGCCGCCCGTGCCGAATTTGTCCCAGTCGCTGTACGGGGCGTTCAGGCCCTTCTGCCAGATGTGCATGGCGGCATCGCCGTTGATGGCGAAGACCTCCACACGCCCGTCGGGACTGCGGTTGCTGGTGAGCTGGGAATTCGCGGGACCGCGCGTCGGCTCCCAGCCCGACCAGCTCGTGGCATTCGTCTGGTACCTGTGGAACACCCCCACCGGACCGGAGGCGAACACCTCCAGGCGGCCATCGGCATTGTGGTCGACGGTCACATCATGACCACCACCGCCGAAGTCCTCCCACTGCGACCAACTGCCATTGACAGTAGTCTGATACTGATGCTGGAACGTGCTCCCGTTGAGAGCGAACACCTCAAGACGACCGTCGACAGACTTCTCCATCTTCACCCGGCTGCCCGCGGGACCGCCGCCCGAAGGCTCCCATCCCGACCAACCACCGTTGGGAGCGGTCTGATACCGGTGGAACACACCCTTCGGCCCCGAGGCGAATACCTCGATACGGCCGTCGGCATTGACACCGGCAGCCACGCCGCTCCCGCCCGTACCGAAATCCTCCCAGCTCGACCAGGCACCGGACGGAGCCAGCTGATAACGGTGCTGGGCAACCTGGCCATTGACCGCGAACGCCTCCAGACGACCGTCCGCATTCGGCGCGATCGCCAGCTGGGCATTACCGGGACCACCCAGCTTCTCCCACTCCGACCAGCCACCGTTCACCTGCGACTGCCAGACATGATGCACACCGTCCGCACCCGCCGCGAACGCCTCCAGACGGCCATCGGCCGACCGCCCGGACACCACCCGGCCCGACTCCACCGGATACACCAACGGCGCGGGCCCGGTGCCCGGGTTCCCGAGGCGTGCCACCGCGGCGCGGGCCTCGTCCATGTGCCGCAGTTGAGCGCCCTCCTTGTATGTCGACCATTGCTCCCAGTTCCGCCCCCCGTTGGAGATGCGGTACGCCGCATTCGCATTGCACTGGGCCTCGTAGGCGCAGGCGTCGTCGACCTCTTTGTGCCAGTAGTCGTTGATCTGCCACAGCCCGCGGTCTCTCGACGTGTTGGGGTAGTTGCCCGTCGTGTTGGACGCGGACGGGTTGCAGCTGGACTCGGCCAGGGCGACGGCGACGGCGAGTTCCAGGGCCTGGCCGCGCCAGCCCGCGTTGTAGCCGACCTGGGCGCACAGGTCGCTCGCGTCGGCCTGCGCCGGTGAGGCGCCGCCGACCATGCCCGCCGCGACGAGCAGCGAAGCGAATACCGACAGGACGATACGGTGGGAAGCGCGTCTTCTCGGCGAGGTCGTTCTCGCTCGCCGGGAGCGCTGAATTCTTGTCAACTTCTGCCCCTTCGGATGACGAGTCATTTGATGGGGGGTCCGGAGGTGCTGTTGACCCAGACCCACTGGGACCAAGTGCTGAAGCCGGTCTGCCACTTGTGATAGACCCCGGCCTGACTCGTGCCGAAGACCTCGATACGCCCGTCGGCGTTGGTGGCGGCATTGATCTCCGTCCCACCGGTGCCGAAGTTGTCCCAGTCGCTGTACTGGGCGTTCAGATCCTTCTGCCAGATGTGCATGGCGCCATCACCGTTGATGGCGAAGACCTCCACACGCCCGTCAGCGGTACGGTCGCTGCTGAGCTGGGAATTCGCGGGACCGCGTGTGGGTTCCCAGCCCGACCAGCTCGTGGCATTCGTCTGGTACCTGTGGAACACCCCCACCGGACCGGAGGCGAACACCTCCAGGCGGCCGTCCGCGTTGTGGTCGACGGTCATATCATGGCCACCGCCGCCGAAGTCCTCCCACTGCGACCAACTGCCATTGGCAGCGGTTTGGTACTGATGCTGGAACGTGCTCCCGTTGAGGGCGAACACCTCAAGACGACCGTCAGGAGCCTTTTCCATCTTCACCCGGCTCGTGGCAGGGCCACCGCCCGAGGGTTCCCAATTCGACCAGCCACTGTTGGGAGCGGTCTGATAACGGTGGAACACACCGGTCGGGCCCGAAGCGAATACCTCGATACGGCCGTCGGCGTTGACTCCCGCGGTCACGCCGCTCCCGCCCGTGCCGAAATCCTCCCAGTTCGACCAGGCGCCGGACGGAGCCAGCTGATAACGGTGCTGGGCGACCTGGCCGTTGATCGCGAACGCCTCCAGACGACCGTCCGCATTCGGCGCTATCGCCAGCTGGGCATTGCCGGGACCACCCAGCTTCTCCCACTCCGACCAGCCACCGTTCGCCTGGGACTGCCAGGCGTGATGCACCCCGTCGGCCCCGGCCGCGAACACCTCCAGACGGCCGTCGGCCGACCGCGCCGATACCACCCGGCCCGACTCCACCGGATACACCAACGGCGCGGGCCCGGGACGCCGGCCCGGTATGCAGGGTATGGTCACGCCGCGTTCCTGGAGATAGGGAATGGGGTCGATGCCATGGTTCATGCTGGTGTCGCGCCGCACCCGCAGGTGGAGGTGCGGCCCGCTGGCCTGGCCTTCGGCACCCATGAGCGCGATGCGCTGACCGGCCGTCACCCGGTCTCCCACGGCGACGTCCCGCTGGTACATGTGCCCGTACTCGGTCACCGTTCCGTCGGGGTGCAGGATACGGATCCACTGGCCGTAACCATCGGCAGGTCCTGAGTTGATGACCTCGCCGTCGCCTACGGCGAAGATCGGCGTGCCAAGGGCGTTGGCGATGTCGATGCCGTCGTGATCGCGGGATCCGCCATAGGGATCGGAGATGAAGCCGGCCGTCGGGCACGAGGCGGCGTAGCCGGCTGTTTGGGCCGCGGCGGCCGGGGACGTGGTCACCAGCGACGGCAGTACGGCGACCGACGCCGCGAGAACAAGGCGCAGCGCGCATCGGGAAAAACCATGAAACACGTGGCGTTCCTCCCCTCTTGGGGGCATATCAGGGTGGACGAGTGGGCGACGAGTGCGGTCCGTCGAGCGACGGGCTCACGCGAACCGGCGAGTGGAAGGTAGCCACGGCTGCCCGGCGAGGGCATCCGGAACGCTACGGGCTGACAGCGGCCACCGGGCTCGGATAGGGGATCGCCGGTCTCGTCCCGGCTATCGCCCCGCGATCAGCGGCAGCAGCAGCGCCGCGGACCAGCTGAAATTGGGCGAGCTGAGGGCGGTTCCGCTCAGCGGGTCGTAATTCTCCATGATCGGTCCGTCGCCGAGCAGACCGGCCGCTCCCCCGGTCAGCCTCGCGGCCAGCGCGTCCGCGTCACGGCCGAATCCGTAACGGCGCATACCGGCGATCGCGAAGTACGCCTGGTCGAGCCAGACGGGGCCGCGCCAGTACTGCCGCGCGGCGAAGAACGGCGAGCTCCTGGAGACCGTCGGCAGGGGCATCGCGGTGGCGAACTCGGAAGGATCCAGGAGTCGTTCGCGTACAGCGGCGGCCTGCGCCCGGGTCGCGACGCCGCTCCACAGCGGGATCACACCCTCGATCCCCCTCCCCCGGTCCGTCAGCCGGGCGCCGGAGCCGAGCGCGGTGTCGTGGAACCAGCCGGTCGCCGGGTCGTACATCCTCTCCCGTACGGCCCTGCCGGTGGCGGCCGCCCTGGCCCGCCAGCCGTCGGCGGCCGTCCGCTTCCCCAGCTCCGCGGCGATCCGGCCCAGATGCTCCTGGTCGACGGCGAGATAGGCGTTGAGGTCCACGGACTCCTGGGTCAGCGAGTAGCCGGTCACCCGCCCCGAGCCGTCCCGGTTCGGCACGACCGAGGTGCCCGACGCGGCGTCGAACCGGGGCGCGTCGTCCATGCCGCTCTCCCAGGCCGCGGCCAGCCGCTGTTCCCCGGGCGAGCCGTTGGCGGGGTCCACGGTCGCGCCGTACTCCGCGAGCCCGTTGTGGTCATGGTCCCGGTTGCGGTACCACCACGCCTGGTACGCGGCCAGCTTCGGGTACACCTCCCGCAGGAAGTCCTTGTTCCCGCTCCGCTCGTAGACCTGCCACACCGACCAGGCGCCCAGCGGTGGCTTGCTGTTCCGCTCGTTCCAGTTGGTCCCGCCCCGCCGCGGGTCGTTGTAGAAGACGGCGTCCGGGATCATCCCCGCGTCCTGCGGGCGGGTCGTGGAGCCGGGACGTATCTGGTGATCGAGCACCGAGCGGATCTGCGCCTCGGCGAGCCCCGTGTCGAAGCGTGCCGTGCCGACCGCCTGCTTCCAGGTGTCCCAGGCCCAGAAACCGCCCGCGAACCACTTGTACGAGAGGGACGGCGTGATCCCGTCGTGCGCGAGACTCCCGGCGGCGCCGCGCCAGTTGGTCACCAGCGTCTCCAGCGCCTTGACGGCGAGCCGCCGCCGGCCGGCCGGCACCCCGGCGGTCACGCCGTCGACGTACCCTCGCCAGCGGGCGTCGGCCGCCCGGACGGTCCGTGCCGGGTCGGCGAGCACCCGCCGTGTCCCACCGGCTTCCGCGGTGCGCTCGGCTTCCGTGAAGGTGTAGCTCTCGGTCCAGTCCAGGGAGCGTGCCGCGCCGGGCGCGAGGGTGAAGGGCGCGGCCAGTTCCGTACGGTAGGAGTCCCCGTCCCCCGACACGGTCGTACGCACCGGGTCCCGGTGCCGGACCTCGAACCGTTCGGTGCCGTCGGTGAGGAAATCGTCCGCCGCGCGCACCTTGGCGAAGTCGACGGCGACGCCCCGGGGCACGACGGCCAGCGAGGGCGCCTGCCTCATGGGCGCCTCGGCGGGCCGCAGCAGACTTCCGGCCCAGTCGGCGCCGAGGGTGCGCGGGATGCGGCCGGTGTTGCGCACCACGGCCCCTACCAGCGCGGTGCGGTGTGTCGCGTACCGGAGCTCAAGGGTGAGCCGGAGGCCGCCGCCGAGGTCGTAGGCCTGGACCAGGGACCCGGGCCGGGAGGTGAAGCGCGGCGGGCCGCCGCCGGCGAGGTCGAGCGCGCGGCCGTCCTCGCTCAGCCGGATGCGGCTGAAGGAAGTGCTCAGCCACCAGGGGTACTCCTGCGCGATGTAGAGGGGGCCGGTGAATCCGCCGTAGCCGCCCGGGGCGTCCGCCGCCGGCAGGGCGTAGGCATGCCAAGCCCCCCGGTCGGCGAAGACGTTGATCGGGTTGTTGCCCTTCTCGTCTCCGGGGAGTGCCGCCGTCGGGGCGCCCCGTAGATCGAGCACGTCGTCGTAGCCGTTGCCGGCGCGGTCACGGTCGTAGTCGTGGTGCAGGTAGACCGTCCGCCGGGGTGGGGCGGCAGCCGTCGGCTGGGCACAGGCTGCGGCCACGGCCAGGAGGAGAGCGAGGGCGAACAGGGCGCACGGGCGCGGGCGCATCGGCGAACTCCAGTTTCTTCCCACGGCGATCCCCCTCGAATCGGCTGGAGACCTGCGGCCTGCACGCCCCCGCCCGGGCGTCGGCCCGGGGCCCGGCCGAGGTGCCGCACGAGTCGAGTTCTCAGAACATACGCGGTTGACCGTTGGAAGCGCCGAGCCCGCCGTCTATGGGAATATGGGCCCCGTTGCCCCCGTCGACATCGACCGCGAAGACGTGGCGCCAGGTGGCGGTATCGGTGTGCTCGACGGTCCCGGGCACCCCGATGCCCGCGTTGTTGACCAGCACGTCCAGACGGCCGTATTCCCCGGCCACACCCGTGATCAGTGCGGTGATCGCGGGAGCGCCGGCGACAGTCGTCTTCAGCTTGTCCTCGGTCCGCCCGACGGCGATCACCGTGGCGCCTTCGCGCCCGAGGCGATACGCGGTGGCGGCGCCGATGCCGGACCCACCACCGGTGACGACCACGACCTTGTCGGCGAATCGGTTCCCGTCCACAGCCTCTCCCCATCGGTATGTGATGGCGCGTCACGACAGCGGGCGTAAAGGACACCGATGGGACTCGCTCGCCCCACACCCGCTCACCGGCCGTCCGTGGCCAGGGACTTGAGCTCGTCCAGCGTCTCCCGCATCAACTGTGCCATCTCACGCTCCTCACCCGGCGCGATCCAGTGTCCGAAGCCGACCTTGAAGACGACGATCCCCGCCTCGGCGGTCAGGGTCGCGGCCGGCTCCGCGACACCGCGTCGGCGCAGAGCCTCGGCGAACGCGGCCGACAGCTTGGCGAGCTTGATCAGCTCGCGCTCCTGGAGTTCCGCGTTCGCCGCGATCACGGTCTGTCGCTGCCGCGCGGCCTCGCGGCGGTCGGCGAACATCCCGGAAACCGCTTCGAGCCCCGCCACCAGCATGTCGACAGGCGCCGCGGACCGCGGGGCGTCGGTGACCGCCTGTACGAAGAGCTCCCGCATCGCGGGGGCTCCCGCGAACAGCACCTCGCGCTTGTCGGTGTAGTGCCGGAAGAAGGTCCGCTCCGTGAGTCCGGCCCGTTTGGCGATCTCCGCCACGGTGGTCTGCTCGAACCCGAGCTCACTGTAGAGCTCCAACGCGGCCTTCGCCAGCCGCCCGCGCGCGTTCGGCTCCCATCTGCCCATGGGGAGAATTTTACGCGATGACAGCCGATGACATCAGGTGTAGCGTCGGTAGCGTCAGATGGCATCAACTGACTTCTGTAGTTGAGGAGTTGAACTCATGCGCATCTTCGCGACCGGGCGTGTGGGCCCAGCATCGTCAGGAACTCGCACACCGCTCTCACCGACCGGGAAGGACGTGCAGCCATGAAGTCGGCCCTGCGCACCGGAGTTGCCGCCGCGGTGGTGGCCGCAGCCCTCGCCGTGGTCGTCCCGTCCGCCGACGCGGCCGGTACCAAGAACGAGCAGGCGGTGAACGCCTCGTGCCGCGTGCGCTCCGTCGCGGCCGACGCCGCCGACCAGGCGATGGCCGTCCGTGCACCGGCGAACCCGACCAGGATCAGGGCCGCCGCGTACAACCAGGCCCGCAGCATCCTGGCCAGGGCCGGCAGCGATACCGCCGCCAAGTCGCACCCCGTCCACGGCACGGGCGACGTACCGGTCGGCTACGGCACCAACCTGCTGGCCTGCTCGCGCGACGAGTTCCGGGCCAAGGACAAGAACGCTCCGATCAAGAGGTCGGGCATGACGCCCTACCACTACGTGGCCATCCACGACGCGGCACGGACCATGGGCATCGACCGCTGGTGACTGGCTGCCGGGCCCGCCCATGGGCGCGGGGCCGACGCGAGAGGACCGATCATTCGTGAGAGACAACCATCCGACGACGCGACACCGATTACGGCGGTGGACCACTGCTGTGGTCGCCGTCCTGAGCGTGCTGGCGGCACTGGTCACAAATCTGGCACTGACCGCCACGGTGGCGCAGGCCGTGAACGGCGACGGCACCTCGCCGTTCGCCACGTACAACATGCACGGCTCCGACAACGGTTCACGCTGGACCTCGGAGGTCGCGCCGCTGGCCGCGACCAATTCGCTGGTGGCGCTGCAGGAGGCAGGTGCCGGGCCGCCGCTGCCGGCGCACGACAACGACCGCAACGAGTTCCGCCAGATCCGGCTCACGCCGAACCGTGCCCCGCAGCCCAGTTCTGTCCAGCGGGTGACCTGGGCGGGCGGTCCGAACGGCAGCAACCGGTATGTGTACTTCCTGCAGACCGACCCGCGCCGGGTCGCCGGTACGAACCAGGACACCTGGGACGGCGGCCAGATGAACCTGGCGTTCGTCACCGACACTGTCGCCGATGACGTCCGCGTGCTGGAGAACCCGTCCTACAACCCGGACCCCAACGCCCCCAACAACCGCTACCGGGCCCGCCCCTTGCTCGGCCTGCGGTTCGGCAACACCTGGTACTGGAACACCCACGCCCGCGGCGAGGACGTGGTTCGGCAAGGCACTCGCCCCGGACTGCTCGACCAGGTCCGCGACTTCGCGGCCACCGACGGCCGTAACTGGGTCCTGGCCGGCGACTTCAACGTCAACATCCTCAACCGGTCCAACGATGATGCCCGTAACCAGTCGCTGCGTCTGCGCGCGAACGAGACCCTGCTGCGCACGGGTCAGGCGACGCACCTCGGTGACACCCCCAGCGAGCTGGACTACGCCATCACGCGCGGCGTGCCGGGCGGGTTCACCGCGACCGTCCCCCGGGGTGGCGGATCCGACCACGTGCCCGTGGAGTTCGCCCGCACCCCGCCGCCCGTGCGGGCGCCGCTCCCGTCCCATGTCTTCCGCAGCGTGCTGGCCGCCCCGACCGGCGGTCTGCTGCAGGAGAACCCGAACCGCTCCATCGGCATCGGGGACGCCCGCTACAACAGCGGCCAGACCTTCCAGATGTTCACCACCGACGCGCTCACCCACTACCTGCGGAACGTCACGACAGGGGACTGCATCGCCATCGCGCCCAGCGCCCGCCGGGACGCATCCACCCCCGTCGTCGCGGGCAAGTGTGACGATCCGCGCGCGCAGTGGACCATCGCCCACCTCGACGACCCCCCGGCATGGAACGACGACAACGGCGGACCGCAACGCTGGCGCAACGTAGCCGTCCCCGGTCTCTGCCTCACTCCGAACGGCACGACGGTGACCGCCGCCCCGTGCACCGCGAGCACCGCGCAGCTGTGGTGGGACAACGCCACCTCCCCTCCCACCGGCTGGCAGACGACGGGCGACAACGTGCGCGTGGAATCCTCATTCTTGGGGGGCCGGTTGTACCGGCTCGGCAAGGTGCCCGGGACCGGCGTCTACACCCAGCCCACACCGCCCCGCTCGTGGTGGATCTACTGGCTGCTCTGGGAGCGCAAGGACTACGGCTGGAACGTCCAGCGGATCAGCCGGGACGACAACCTGGTCCGGTTCCAGAGCCTGGACGGCGACAACCTGTGCCTGGGCAGCCGGGACGTCCACGCCAGCACACAGACAGACGCCATGATCTACAAGTGTGACGATGCCCGCGGCGTCGCCGGAGCCGGCCAGCGCTGGCTGGCCGAGGCATACCCGGACGGCAGTGTCCGCTACCGCAACGAGGCCAACCACCTGTGCCTGCTGGCGCCCGACGCCGACCACGGCGCCGTCCGCCTCTACAAGTGCCAGGACATCCCGGCCGAACGCTGGAACACGGTCAGCCCCTGAAACCCACCGGGCTGCCTGGAGTCGGGCCATTTCAAACGGCTGCTTGACAATGAAGTCAAGCAGCCGTTTGAGTTTCGTCCGTGAGGACAGAGGAGACGGATCTGCGCCGGCAGGCGGGCCGGCGCACACGGGACGGCCTGCTCGCGGCTGCGCTGGAGCTGCTCGCGCAGCGGGGGCAGGAGGGTGTGACCCTCCGCGAGATCGCGCAGAACGCCGGAGCCAATGTCGCCGCGGTGAGTTACCACTTCGGTTCGCTGAAGGCGCTCTGCGACGCGGCGATCGAGCACGCCCTGGAGCGGTATCTGGATGCGCAGATCCAGGCACTCGCCCCCCTCGGCCCCGGCTCGACGCTGGGCGAGCTGGCCGCCGCGTTCGCCCGGCCGATGGTGCGCGCCCTCGCGGCCGGGGGACGGGATCTGACCCTCATACGGACCGTGGCGCGCGTCGGCATCGATCCGCCCCAGGGGTGGGAGCGACTGACCGGCAAGTTCGAGCGGACCCGCGCCGAGGCCCTGCGGGTGCTGACGGCGAACCTTCCCGGAGTCGACGAGCAGGAGCTGATCTTCCGTACGCGCTGCGCGGCCGGACTGCTGAACTGGCTGGCGCTGGCGCCCATCGGTGCCGAGCTGGCACCCAAGTCCACCGAGGAGATAGAGCAGTTGCTGGTTCCCGTGGTGGCCGGCGCACTCCGCGGACACCCGAACAGCGCCTGATCAGGCGGGACTTCGCCGGGCTCAAAAGAATTCACATGACTGCTTGACAGTGCCCGGACGCCTGCCAACAATCTCAATCAAGCGTTTGAGTAACATTGTCGGAAGGGGGAAAGTGTCATGACCGACGACGCGGAAGCGGTGGTCCGGGCCGCGTATCACGCGGCCGAGGGCAGCGTCCTGGACGTTGAGGGGTTCACGGCACTGTTCGCCGAGGACGGCGTGTTCAACAACGTCGTCGCCGGAGAGAGCTACCGGGGCGAGCACTTGGGCGACCAGGTCGTCTTCATGGGCGAGCTGGCGCCCGATGTCCACCGCGAGCTGCACAGGTTCCATGTCATGGGCAACACCGTCGCCGTCGAGCTGACGATCCAGGGCAGCTTCACCGGGCCGTTCGAGACGCCTGCCGGGGTCATCCAGCCGACCGGCGCCAAGCTCGACATCCCGACGGCCGACTTCTGGTACGTCGAGGACGGCAAGATCAAGGAGTTCAACTGCTACGTCGGCGTGAGCGTCATGCTCGCCCAGCTCGGCGTGCAGCCGGACTTCACCTCCGCCATGACGAGCTGAACCGTCCCAGCCGGTCATGGAGTTGACGCTGTGACACACAACCGAAGAGACGCCGTGACCGGTCGTGGCCGGTTACGGCGGGCACTGCTCTCTCTGGCCATGTCCCTGGCCGTCGTGCCCGGCCTGCTCTCCACTGCCGGGCCGGCCGCGGCGCACACCGGGGACGGGTCGGTCAACCATGTCTGGCTGGATCTGGGGGACGCGCCCAGCAGTCAGCAGACGATCGCCTACTCCACGTTTCTGGCCAGCCTGCGCGCCGCGGTCTCCGACAGCTGGCGGGACGGTACGCCGTACACGCAGAACACCTCCCAGGGGGAGGGGATCGTCCGGGTCTCGCTGTCGGCCCATGACGACAGCGGCCGCAGACGGGCCGTGGACCTGTGGGTCCAGCCGGACAACCTGTACGTCGTCGGATACTCCCCGCAGGGCAGCGGGATCTCGTACACCTTCAACGACGCCAGCTTCAACCGCGCCCCCATCGACACCTCCCTCACCAACCTGCCTTTCGGGGGCAACTACCAGGCTCTCGTGCAAGCGGCCGGACGTGACCGCTCCAGCATTCCGATCTGGTGGAACGACATCCGGGCGTCCGTCCTCCAGCTCGCCAACCAGACCTCGGCCAACACCAACACCCAGAACACTGCCCGCTCCCTGATGCTGCTCATCCAGATGACATCGGAGGCTGCCCGCTTCAACGACCTCGAAGGGGTCTTCCGTGCCGCGGTCGGTGACTGGGGCCGGGGTACCAACGGCCTGCCGCCGTGGCAGCAGAACCTGGAGAACAACTGGGGCGTCCTGTCCAACTTCTACTGGAACCTCGTGGGGGCGGGCAACACCTCGACCCCGACCGTCCCCTACATTCCCGGCATCGGGACGATCGAGAACACGTCCCAGGTCCGGCGGTACGTACGCGTCCTGCACACCTTCAACGCCGGCTGGAACCAGCCCAACCCCTCACGCGACGAACTCTGACCATCCCGGCTGGAGGCGGAGGCGGCGCGGGTGTCGCGCACGGCCGGGCTGATCGAGCGGTCCCCGCGCGCGGAGGCGCAAGTGGCAGTGGGAGTCCAGGTGTCCGGCCGCGCCGTGCTGGTGCAGGACGGGCGCCGGGCGGAGGCGGCGGAGGGCGGCCTCGTGCTGTACGACATGGCACGGCCGTACTCCTTGCACTACCCGGAACGCTTCCGCTCCCACGTGTTCCAGGTGCCGCACAGGCTGCTGGGGGTGGCGGAGGGCAGCATCCGGCAGGCGGCCGGGACGGCCGTCACCTCCGCCGAGGGCTTCGGGTCCGTCCTGCTGCCTTTCCTCGGCACACTCGCCGCCTCCGCGCACTCCTGCCCCGCCTCCGTCGGCGACCGGCCGGCCGGCAGTGTCGCCGATCTCCTCGGCACGCTCATCGCCCAGCTCACCGGGCGGACGGCCGCCGACGTCCATACCCCGAACGACCATTTCGTCCTGCGCATACGGGAACACATCGACCGTCACCTCGGCGATCCGGGGCTCTCTCCGGAGGCCATTGCCCGCGCGCACCGCATCTCGGTGCGTTATCTGCACCGGCTCTTCGAGGGAGAAGGGGTCACCGTGGGCCGGCTCGTCCAGCAGCGCCGGCTGGAGGCCTGCGCCGGGGAGCCGGCCCGGCGCAGCCGCACCGCTCCGACGGTGTCGGCGGTCGCCCAGCGGTGGGGATTCGTCAATCCCGCGCACTTCAGCCGGGCCTTCCGCGCCGCCTACGGGATGTCCCCGCGCGAGTGGCGCGCGCTGCGTACGGCCGACGGGATCTGACGGTCTGTCACTCCGTGCGCGGTCGGGCCAGGCCCATCCCTCTCCACCTGACGCAGGGCTTCCTTGACGCGGAGTCCTCGAAGCGATCAACCTCGGTATCGCACGATCATCACGTCGGGTAACCCCCCAAAGCTGATTACCAGTCAGCAAAGTCGGCAAGAGGTCGGCATCGGTACCGCCAGAGACCGCCAAGTCCAACTAACCTGTTCAGCACCGCTGACCTGTGGAAACGCGGGTCACAGGCCTGACTTCCCATCACCCCAGGAGCCCACCGTGAAGATGCTCGTCAACACCCCCGAGACCGTCGTCGCCGATGCCCTGCGCGGTATGGCGCTCGCGCACCCCGAGTTGGCCGTGGACGTCGAGGGGCGGGTCGTCATGCGGCGGGACGCGCCCGTCGCGGACAAGGTGGCGTTGGTGTCGGGCGGGGGGTCCGGGCATGAGCCGCTGCACGGGGGGTTCGTGGGGTACGGGATGCTGGACGCGGCCTGCCCCGGTGAGGTGTTCACGTCGCCCGTGCCGGATCAGATGGTGCGCGCGGCGGCCGCCGTGGACAGTGGACGGGGCGTGCTGTTCGTCGTGAAGAACTACACCGGTGACGTGCTCAACTTCAACATGGCCGCCGAGCTGGCGGAGGACGAGGGCATCCAGGTCGCGAGCGTGCTCGTCAACGACGACGTGGCCGTGACCGACAGCCTCTACACGGCCGGGCGCCGCGGCACCGGCGCCACCCTCTTCGTGGAGAAGATCGTGGGCGCGGCGGCCCAGGAGGGGGCGCCCCTGGAGCGGGTGGCGGCCGTCGCCCGGCGGGTGAACGAGTCCTCGCGCAGCTTCGGCGTGGCACTGGCCGCCTGCACCACCCCGGCCAAGGGCAGCCCGACCTTCGAACTTCCGCCCGGGGAGCTGGAGCTGGGGGTCGGCATCCACGGCGAGCCCGGCCGGGAGCGGCGGGCCATGATGACGTCCGGTGAGATCGCGGACTTCGCCGTGGACGCGGTGCTGACCGACCTCCGGCCGACGGGCCCGGTGCTGCTGCTGGTCAACGGCGCGGGCGCGACGCCCCTGCTGGAGCTGTACGGCTACGCCGCGGAGGTGCACCGGGTGCTGGCCGCCCGCGGGGTGACGGTCGCCCGGACGCTCGTGGGCGACTATGTGACGTCGCTCGACATGGCGGGTGCCTCGGTGACGCTGTGCCAGGCCGACGAGGAGCTGCTCCGGCTGTGGGACGCGCCGGTGCAGACGCCGGGCCTGCGCTGGGGCCGCTGAACGCGGCCCGCCCGCCGTAAGGGCCTCACTCCTGGAGGACGATCCGCCCGAACAGGGACGTGGTCAGGGCGAAGTGGTCGGCGTGCACGATCCGGTGGCCGACCGGCAGCGCCGTGCCGCCCGCGGTGACCGTCCCGGTGGCCGTGGTCCTGTCGCTGAGGTAGGTCTCGTACTCCTCGATCGCGAGCCGGAACGAGGACAGTTGCGGGAGCTGCGGGGCCGGCGGGGCGAGGTCGCCGGCCCAGACGAAGCCGGTGCCGCGCGCCGTACAGGTGAGTTCGAGCGCGGCGCCGGTGTCGGTCCAGTCGAGCTCGCCGCCGGTCAGGGGCCGCTGCTGGACGGAGGCGAGGACCCGGCGGCTCGCGGCCGCGCCGGGCAGGCCGGCACCGGCCCGCTTGCCGACCGCGGTCGAGGTGGCCGGTCCGCTCAGCTCGATGTGGAACCGGCCGTCCGCCGTCATGGCCGCGCCGACCGTACGGCCGGGCGCGAGCTGGCCGAACTCGCCCAGGACCACCTTGGACAGGTGGAGGGGTGCCACGGAGTACGGCTGGTAGCGGGCGAGGGCGGGCCGCAGGTAGGGGAAGTAGGCGGTGCCGTCAGCGGGGTCGCCCAGGTCGACGTCGATGTCGCAGTACCAGAGCTTCTGCCGCGGGTCGAAGACGGGGGTGAAGGCCACGACCGTGACGGACGCCGGGGCACCGCCCACGAGTTCGGCCGTCACCACACCGGTGGCGGTGAGCGTGGCGTTGGGGAAGTTGGCCGGGGTGAGGTGAGGCAGCGCGGTGGCGTCGGCCCCCACGGGGTCGGCACCGCAGCGGGTGACGAGCTCGTCGGGCAGGGTGGTGCCCGGGTCGAGCACGAGGGCGAGGAGTTCGTCGTCCCCCGAGGAGAACCAGGGGCGTTCGAGGTAGACGCGCAGGCCCGCACGGTGGCGGTTCCTGGTCACCCGGTGCTGGTCGTGGTCGACGGAGCCGTCCCAGCGGAAGGTGGGCACGAGGTGGCTGACCAGGGGTGGTTCGGGCCGGCGTGAGCTGGGGACGGGCCAGCCCCGGCCGGTGGGTCCGGCGCCCGCGGGCCCGACCCGGGTGATCAGCTCGGGCCGGTCGGTGATCGCGGGGTGGAAGTACTCGCGGAACCGGGTGGTGGCGGTGGGGGTGTAGGTGATGTTGCGGTGCCGGGTGTCGCGGAACTCGTGGCGGACGCCGAACAGGGGGTGATCGTCGTCGGCGGGCCGGAGGGTGAGTTCGCCGACGTGGGCGTGGCCGGTGATCTGCTGGGGGGCGTCCTGGGTGATGTCGTCGGACCACTCGGTCCAGGCCGCGTCGACGTCGATCCGGCCGGTGCTCTTCGCGTGGGAGTGCACGTTCCCGAGGAGACCGGCGAAGGTCTGCTCCGCGGCGCGGGCGAAGGCGAGGTCGCCGAGCACGGGCCGTTCCAGGGGCTTCTCGACGGCGTGCACCAGGGTGAGTTCCACCCATGGGGTGATCATCCAGTTCTCGCCGTCGGCGGAGGCGGCCGTCAGTTCGTCCTTCTTCTGCTGCGGCAGTCCGGTCGTGGGGTCGTTCCACAGGGCGGATCCGGTGAGCAGTTGCCAGGCGCGGAACGTGTCGAGGTCCGAGGCGGCGATCCGGCAGCTCATGCGGACCGTCGCGAATTCCGCCTTGGGCAGGAAGACGGTCAACTGGCGGCCGATCAGGGACAGCTCGGGCCTGCCGGTGCCCTCCTCGATGCGCAGCCGCAGCGGCTGTGCCTGGGGCCAGGGGCCGGGGAAGTCGTAGGTCTCGTTGGGTCGCCCGCCGGGCAGGCCGCGGAAGGAGACGCCGCGGACGAGGGCGTCGGGCAGGTAGGGCAGCAGCAGTTGGCCGGCGTCGTGGACGACGTACTCGCCGGGCTGGAGTCCGGCACCGCGGGCCACGGGGAGTTCGGTCAGCGGCACGGTGTCGTGCACGTTGTGCTTGGCGACGTGGATCTCGCCGAAGAACTTGAGGTCGCGGGTGAGCGCCGGGTCGTCGGGGAAGCTGACCACGGTGTCGAGGTACGTCCCGGCCTCGCGGGACGCCGACGCGAAGTACTGGCGGCGCAGCGCGGCGGGTTTGCCGGGGCCGAAGGCGGCGTCGTACATGCCGTGCTGTTCGGCCATCTGGAGCGAGGTCTTGGGCGGGCTGACGTGCCGCTCGTCGAAGGAGCGGTAGCGCCGGTCGAGCCCGTCGACGGGCGAGCGCATCCCGTGGTCGGGGACCTCGGCGTTCCGCCGCAGTGCCCACAGGACGGGTGGGACCGGTGTGCCGTCGTCCTCGACGGTGGAGCGGAGCACCAGCCGGGGCTCCGACTCGCCTTCCAGGAAGGGCCATCGGGGCACGATCACGGGGGGCGGTACGGGTTCCCAGCGGCTGTAGGTGAGGGGTGCGGTGACGGTGCCCTCGGCTCCGGCGGGGTCGGTGTCGGGTCCGAGACTGTTCCCGGCGAGGTCGGTGAGGCGGGCGCGCAGCCGGTAGGTGCGGCGGTAGCGCAGGGGCGGGAGGGTGCCTTCGGTGGGCCGGAAGCGGGCGTCGAGGGGGAAGTCCGCGGAGACCTCCGGGTCGGGGATCTGCGGCCGGTCGTCGGCGCCGATGGTGCGGCCGGGCGGTGGCGCGGCGAGGGACCAGCCGTGCCAGCCGAACAGTGCCTGGTGGACGTAGAGCTGGTCGGTGCGGGCGGCGTCGTGCGTCACCGCGCTCGCCTTGACGTGGCCTTCGTCGGGGGCCACGGAGATCGGCACGGGTGTCTGCCCGGACCGCCGGACGGCGTAGCTGCCGGTCCGTGCGCACAGCGGGTGCCAGGCGGTGACGCGGCCGGTCGTGTCGTCGACCGTGCCGACGTCGACGCGGTAGCCGCGGACGAGGTGCGAGGCGTCGAGCAGGGCGGCGGGGACGGCGGTGCCCGGCCCGGGACCGGGGCCGACCCCGGCGGTGTGCCGTGCGTCGTCCTCCAGCTGCTGGGCGAGCGCGGCGTCGCGGCCTTCGAGGAGAACGGTGATCCCGGCGCCGTGCAGGGCGGGCAGGGCGGAGGCGTCGGGGGCGACGGAGCCGGGCCCGGCCGGGTCGCCGGGGCGGGGCTGCGTCTGGTCGACGATCCGGGCGAACTCGACGAACTTCATGGCCGCGCCGTCGACGTCGAGGTCGGTGAGGTGCACGGCGCTCGTGCCGAGCCCGAGCATCCTGCGGCCGTACGGCCCGGTGTCGTCCGCGTACGGCTCGCAGCGCGCGCCGGGGACGTAGCGGAGCTTCGTCCGGGGCCGCAGGCTCTCGTCGGTGTCGAGCCCGCCCTGGGGGGCGGCGAAGACCACGCGGGCCTGCCAGGTGTCGGCGAGGCCGGGCGGCGGGGTGACGAGGACGTCGACGGCGAGGCCGAAGCGGCGCAGCAGTTCGGGGTAGTCGGCGAGCAGAGCGCAGGCCGCGTGGAAGTCGAGGTCGGGCCGCTCGGGCGGGGCGGCGGGGGCGGCGGTCTGCTCGGCGGCGGTCGGGGGGCCGGTGCGGCGGTCGTAGAAGCGGTAGAGCTCGGCGAAGTTGAGCGTGTCCTTGTCGGCGAGGTAACCCTGCTGGGACCGGTCCATGTAGCTGGGCCGGTAGGGGTTGGCGGGGTCCGCCGCGTGGATGATCACGCCGCCGTTCTGGATCAGTGTGTCGAGCCGGTGGTAGGTGGAGTCGACGGCTCTGGCAAGGTTCCTGATGTTCAGGGTGAGGGGGCCGAGGAGGTCGAAGAGGTCGGGGAGGTCCCAACTGGGCGGTGGGGGCGGGCCCTCGCCGAGGCCCTGGCCGCCGCTGCCGCCGGGGAAGGCGCGGCTGCGGGCGGTGCTGGTCACGGCGATCTGGTAGAGGTTGTCGATCTGCCCGTGGACGGCCTTGCTGGGGAAGGAGCGGAGCGTGGGGGGCGTGCCCTGTGCGAGCAGGCCCGGCTGTGTGGGGTCCTTGACCTTGGTGTCGGGCCGGAAGAGCGCCTTCCACAGGCCGCTGTCGGGGGGCGGGTAGCGGTCGGCGCGGACCCGGGCGGGCACGGCGGTGCCCGGGGTGGCGGCGTCCGGGGCGAACTCCACCTGGAGCGCCTTGACGTACGCGGCCAGGGTCGTCGGCCAGTCGAGGAAGCCCGGGAAGGCGCCGAGGGCCGTGCCGCCGGTGAGGCGGGGGCTGACCAGGACGGTCAGTTGGAGCGTGCCGTCGGCGGCCACTCCGTCGGGCAGGACGGTCCACCGGATCGTCTCGGGCATGGCTCAGCTCACCTCCGCGAACGCGGTGCAGTATTCGTCGACGGGAACGCGCTGTTCGCCGGTGACGGGGTCGGGGTAGGGCGCCATCATCTCGGCGAAGGTGGGCGGCCGTACGGGCTGCGCCGCGTCGGGCAGCGCCGCGAAGGTGGTGGGCCCGGAGCCCACGAACCGTTTCTCGCACTCGATGGTGACCGACTGGGACCAGAAGCCGATGTGGACGCTGATGCTGATCCTGGCCCGGCCGAAGACGGTGCCGGTGCCCTGGTCCCAGGTGAGTTCGAGGCAGAGCTCGATGGACGCGGAGACGATGCCGAGGACGTCGACCTCGCCGCGGGCGCGGAAGTATCCGGTGAGGCGGGACTCGCCGGTGTCGATCTCCAGGCGGTAGTAGATGCCCGCCATCACCGACAGGCTGCCGCTGGCGACGCCGAAGTTCATGGACAGGGCGGCGCCGAACTCCAGCGCCGCTTCGAGCACGGCGATCCGCTTGGGGGTGAGGGTGATGCCGAAGAAGCCCCCGCCGCCGAGGAGGGAGACGGTGAGCCGGAAGGGCGCCTGCCGGGTGCAGAAGGAGAAGCGCGCCTCCATGGCCCGGCCGACGAACGGCAGGTCGAGGGAGGCGTCGAGCCGGAGGTTCTCCAGGCTGAACACGCCGATCGCGAGGTTGGGCAGCGGCAGCCCGTACGTGGCGGTGATGCCGCTGGGTGTGACCTGGATGCCGGGCGGGTCGCTGAAGCCGTCGAGGGGGATGAGCTGGCGCAGGGTCTCCACGAACGCCAGTGGGCCGATGAAGTGGACGCCCTTGAAGCCGACGTCGACGTCGAGCTTCTGGCCGGCCCGCGCGGTGAGGCGGATGCGGTCGAAGTCGAGTTCCAGGGCCTGGAAGACGCCGGGGATCAGGAAGAGTTTGAACTTCTCCAGGGTGCAGGTGATGTCGGCGCCGGAGGACAGGTCGGGGCGGAGCGAGCCGCGGAGGTCGACGACGACGGAGAAGCTCCCGTCGGGGTCGGGCACGAAGACGGGGCCGGTCAGGCCGGGCGGTGTCCAGGGCTGGAGCTGCGGACGCCACTCGAAGCGGGCGTTGACGGTCTCGGGGAGTTTCGCGGCTTTGGCCGCCGCCTCCACGGCCTGCCGCAGGGACAGCACTTGACCGGCCGCGCTGTTCCAGGTGGCGGCCTGCTGCTGGATGCGGGCGAGGAGGGTGCGCAGGCCCGGGTCGGCGTTCGCGGGCAGGAGGCCCACGAGGTCGGCCAGAGCGGTGGAGAAAGCGTTGAAGGCGTTGTCGACGTCCTGCATCGTGAGGGGTCCGGGCGGGTCCCCCGGCTTTCGGCCGAGTTCCTGGGCGAGGAAGTCGCCGACGGTCTTGGCGAAGGCCCGCGCGGTGTCGGCGACCTGCTGCGCGGCGCCGGGGAGCTGCCCCGTCCTGCTGAGGATCTGGTCGCGGATGCGGCGGAGGTCGGCGAGGAAGCCGGTGACGGCGTTGACGGTCTCGGTGAAGAACTGGGGGACCTTGAGGGGCTCGTCGACACCGGCGGCCTTGACGATGTCGGCGAGGGGGACGATGCCGAGGAGGTTGGCGCCGAGCAGCTTGAGGGCGTCGGAGGGGTGGAAGAACTCGTCCGGCTTGAACTGCCCGTCGGCGATCCGCTCCAGGGCGGCGGCTCCGGTGCCGATGCCGGAGACCGGTCCGGACGTGCGGGAGAGCCCCGCCACGTCGAAGCTGGGGGCGACCAGTCCGCCGGAGCGGTCGCTGTTGCCGTTGAAGTTCATGGTGAGCGTGTTGCTCGCGTCGGTGAGCAGGCTCAGGAAGACCTCGCCCTTGTTGGCCGGGCGCCCGGCGCCGTCGGCCTGGTTGAAGGCCGACTGGGCGTAGCGCTCCGCGTAGCGGACGGGCACGGTGGCGGCGGTGCCCGCGAGGTGGCTCACGGCGGGCACGGTGACGTCGGCCCAGCGCAGTTGGGGGATGAACGGGGCGTCGCCCGCCGCGAAGGCCGGTCCGAGCTTGGGCGGTGCCGCCACGCCCCATACGAGGTGGGCGACGTCGAGGCGGGTGTCGTCGGGCTTGGCGCTGGGCGCGAGGGCCACGGACTGGCCGAGCAGGGCGGCACTGATCCTGGGGGGCGGGTCGACCTGGCCGGTGGGGGCCAGGGGGTGCCGGTTGTCCTCGCCGTTGTAGCCGTTGACGACGTCGGTGAGCGGCTGCCCCGGGGTGGCGAGGGTGTCGTGGACGAACTGCAGCGGGGTGTGGAACTCGACGGACCGGCCGTCGTGGTCCACCGCGGTGACCTTGAAGCGGAACGGGTCCTCGGCGTGGGTCGCGGGGAAGAACGCCACGATGCCGGACGGCGGGTGGGCGAGGTCGGGTGTCACCAGGGTGTCGACGCGCACGCTGGTGAAGGGGAAGAGGACGTTGGTGAGGGCGCCGGAGTCCCCGGGTCCGGCCGGGAGCGCGGTCCCGGGGTCGTAGGTGCGCAGCGGCTGGCGGACGACGATGAACCGCCGCTGGAAGAGGTAGGCGGCCCGCGGGTCGTCGAACTTCCGCTCGGTGACCTTGACGAGTACGGCGCGGTGGCCGAAGGGGGCGAGGAAGCCCGCGTAGGTCACCCGCACGTAGTGGTCCCGGCCGAGTGCGGCGCGGTGCCGCCATTCCACGAGCGGGATGCCGGCGGGCCGGACGGCCCAGTGCCCCAGGCTGTCGAGCCAGCCGCCCATGGCCGACAGCATCAGCTTGTCGACGGCGATCGGCAGGGGGACGTAGGGCCTGCCCTGGGGGTCGGCCAGCCCGGCGCCGGAGCTGAGGTCGACGATCCAGCCACGGTCCTGCGCGGTGAGGGGCTGGTTGAAGTCGGTGGGCGCGCCCGGGTCGGCGCCCCGCTCCCGGTTCCAGACGGCGCGCGCGGTGGCGCCGGTCGACCGGGTGTGCCAGAGCTCGACCCGCTCGCCCGGGGCGGGGTCGGCGATGTCGCCCCGGTGGCTCCACCGCGCCTTCTGCGACGGGGAGAGGTAGATCCGGTAGGGCAGTTCGACGCCGGTGAAGGGGTGGGCGGGGTCGGCCAGCGGATCCTGCGGGCCGCCGGTGACCTCCGCGTCGGCGGCGGCCGTCGCGGCGAGGGCGGCCTCGGCCCCGTGGCGCGCGCCCAGTTCGGCGGTGGTGCGCAGGAGGCGGACGAGGGCGGTGGCCCGGGCGGTGTGGTCGCCGTCGGGCGGGGTGCCGGGGAGCCGGACGGCCGCGACGGGAGGGGTGTCCGGCTCGCGGGCGGCGTCGACGACCCTGAGCGGCAGCCGCCCCATGGCGTCGAGCAGCCCGCCCTCGTCGTAGTCGATGGCGTCCTGCGCGCCGACCTCGAAGACGAGCACACTCCTGCCACTGATGAGTGATTCGACGGGCAAGTCCTTTGGATCCACGTGGAGTTCGTCGTCGAATGCGTGCTCCACCACGTGCTGGGGGCCGAAGGTGACGACGAGCAGCGCGTCCTGCTGCGGATCGGCGCGGACCAGTCGCCGCGGACCGAGTCCGTCCTGGAACTTCAGGCCGGGGAAGGTGAAGGTGAGATCGAGCAGATCGGTGCCGCGCAGGACCCGGATCGGTGCAGGTGTGCTCATGACGCCCCCGCGTGGTGTGCGTTCACGGCGCTCGGGAATGCGAATTCCCGGTCCGGGCGCCGGACGCCGGACCGGGCCCGGGTGACCACTCTCCCCCTACCCCGTACGGCCCACAGCCAATTGCGCCAAATGGGTAATAGGGCTCCGGTTGTGCCGCGAGTGTACGGACGGTTCGCGAAGTGGCTTCGGGTGACACGGAAACCGGTCACCGTACCGCGGCCGGGCGGGGACGTTCCAGCACCGTGCGCGACCGTCCGCGGTCCTGCCAGACTGTGCGTGCCGCGACAAGGGCCACGGTGAGCGGGAGTTGGTACGGAGTGAGCAACAGGACGAAGCGCCCCTACACAAGGGACGAAGTGCTCCACGGCGTGGCACTGATCCAGGCGCACCTCGCGGAGGACATGGACGCGATCGCCGCCCTGCAAGGGGTGGACGAGGACGAGAAGTCGGCGCGGGAGACCGCGCGGGCCATGTTCGCGCTGGCCCACATCATCGTCTACGGGGCGGTTATCCCTCAGATGTGGGTCGTGAAGAAGGACTTCAGTTACGGGCACACCGGCAACGTGCCGGAACTCGCCCTCGCGCTGCTCTTCGTCAAGCGGATCGAACAGCGGGTGGAACTCGCCCATGTGCACCCCGTGGTGGGGGCGTTGTCGGCGGGCGATGTCATGGGGCTGATCGTGGAGTGCCTGGGGACGGAAATGGACGACGTCCCGGCGTTCCTCGACACCGTGCGCGAGCAGACGTTGCGCATCATGGCCTGACGCGCGGGCGCCGCGCGTCCGGACTCAGGACCGGTCAGCCGAAGCGGCAGATGCCGCCCGTGCCCTGCGCGGGCGCGCCGGGGGTGCCGGGTTCCAGGACGCGTACGTCGGCGCCGGTGAGCAGCGCGGAGCGGACGGCGACATCGGCGAGCGGGCCGCGCACCAGGGGGCCGCCGCCGTCGGGCACGAAGTCCTCGAGGCGTTCGTGGACTTCGGTGGGCGCGGACCCGAACCAGGCCGTGCGGGAGTCCCGCGGGTCGTCGGTGACGGCCAGGGTGCCCACCCGGCCCGCGGCGAGGGCGTCGAGGGTCTCGTGCACGCCCTCCACGGCACGGCCGCCCGGCGCGCGCTCCTCCGCGAGGCGGCGCAGCAGCGCGGTGGTCTCCGCGCGGCCGGACGCGGTCGCCTCCGCCGCCACTCGGGCCGCGCGGCCGCCGCCCGAGCCGTCCTCGCTGCGGCCGCCGCCGACGTGGCCCACGGAGACGTCGCGCCGGACCCGGGCCGGGAGGTGTTTCGTCAGGTACTGCCGGGCCCGTACGTCGCCGGCCAGCAGGAGGAGGTGGGCGGAGACCTCGCGGAGCGCGTCGTCCACGGCCGCGGCGACCGCGACGGCGTTGTGCTCCCAGGAGTCCTCGGCGCGGTGCTGGAAACGCATCTGGGGCAGCCCCGGGCTCCGCCCGATCTCGTCGTCCGGTCCCGCGACGGTGCGCCGCACCGGCTCGGTGGAACCCTCGGCGTACATCAGGAGGTCGGCCCCGGAGCGGTCCACGACGGCGACCACGTGGGCGGGGTGGTCCTGGCGCCATTCCATCAGGGGCAGCAGGTGCGGGACGGTGCCGGACACGGCGAGGTCGCCGTGCCGGCCGCCGGGGAGTTCGACGACGTGCCGCACCGTGCCCTCGGCGGCGAAGGCGGCCAGCACGCCGGTGCCGTGCAGCCGGTCCTGGACCTCGGAGGTGAGCGCGTCCAGGGTGGCCCGGGGAACCCCCTCGTCCGCCAGCCGTCCGGTGAGACCGCGCCACCGGGCCTGCGTCGCCCGGGTCAGCTGGGGCAGCGGCTCACGGTCGTAGTACACCGAGAGGAACGGGCCGGGCGCGGCGAGCAGCTCGCGCAGGGTGTCGGTGCCGGTCTCCGGGGCAGTGGTCATGGGGGCTCTCCTCGGTGCGGGAGTGCGACGGTCCGCCTACCTCTTCCAGGTGACCAGATGTGGCGGCATCGTGCCATCCGTGGGAGAACCCCCGGGCGCGGCCGTCACTCGTCCGGGTCGGCGCCGTGCCACACGGTGGTGACGTTGCAGAATTCGCGGATGCCGTGGCCCGAGAGCTCGCGGCCGTAGCCCGAGCGCTTGACGCCGCCGAAGGGCAGGGCCGGGTGGGAGGCGGTCATGCCGTTGAAGAAGACACCACCGGCCTCGATGTCCCGGACGAACCGCTCCTGCTCGTCCCTGTCGCGCGTCCATACGTTGGAGCTCAGCCCGAAGGGCGTGTCGTTGGCGAGGGCCACGGCCTCGTCGAGGCCGTCCGCCCGGTAGAGCGTCGCCACCGGGCCGAACGCCTCCTCGTGGTGGATGCGCATCTCGGGGGTGATCCAGGCGAGGACCGTCGGCTCGTAGAACCAGCCCCGGGTCAGGCCGGCGGGCCGGCCGCCGCCGCACAGCACCGTCGCGCCGAGGCGTACCGCGTCGTCGACGAGCTCCTCCAGGTCGGCGCGGCCCTGCTCGCTGGCGAGCGGCCCGACGTCGGTGGTGTCGGCCATCGGGTCGCCGACGGTCAGCGCGGCCATGCGTGCCGTGAACCGCTCGGCGAACGCGTCGTAGACGTCGCTGTGCACGATGAAGCGCTTGGCGGCGATGCAGGACTGGCCGTTGTTCTGCACCCGGGCGGTCACGGCGGTCCGTACGGCCCGGTCGAGGTCGGCGGACGGGAGCACGACGTAGGGGTCGCTGCCGCCCAGTTCCAGCACGGTCTTCTTGATCTCGTCACCGGCGATCGCGGCCACCGAACGGCCCGCGGGTTCGCTCCCGGTGAGCGTGGCGGCGGCGACCCTGGGGTCGCGGAGGATGCCCTCGACGGCGCGGGAGCCCACCAGCAGGGTCTGGAAGCAGCCCTCGGGGAATCCGGCGCGGCCGAAGAGGTCTTCGAGGTAGAGCGCGGTCTGCGGCACGTTCGAGGCGTGTTTGAGCAGGCCCACGTTGCCCGCCATGAGGGCGGGGGCGGCGAAGCGGATCACCTGCCACAGCGGGAAGTTCCACGGCATGACGGCGAGGACGGCGCCCAGGGGACGGTAGTGGACGCGGGCGCGCGCGGCTCCGGAGTCCTTCACCTCGGTGTCGGAGGGCTGCTCGTCGGCCAGCAGGATCTCGGCGTGTCCCGCGTACCAGCGCATCGCCTTGACGCACTTGGCCGCTTCGGCGCGGGCGGCGGCCAGCGGTTTGCCCATCTCGGTGGTCATGGTGCGGGCGACGGCCTCCTGGTCCTCCTCCAGGAGGTCCGCGGCGCGGCTCATCAGCCGCGCCCGTTCGGGCAGGTCGGTGGTGCGGTAGCGCCGGAACGCCGAGGCGGCGGCGGCCAGGCGCCGCTCGATCCCGTCGGCGCCGAGCTCCTCGAACGTCCTGAGCGTCTCACCGGTCGCGGGGTTCACCGTGGCGATGGGCACGGGTGTCCTCCTCATGCTCGATGCCTCGACCTTGCAGGGGTCCGTCCGGGCGCGCAAGACGTGGCGCGCCCGGGTGCCGGGTCACGAGGGTTCAGCGGGGCGGCTGTTCCCTCGCGTCGTCGGGGGCGCGCGGTTTCACGGCCGTGAAGCGCGGCTCCTGCGGGCCGTCGGCGAGCACCTGGCCGGGCAGCGGGGCCGCGGGGCCCGGCAGCACCGGCTCGGCGGCGGGTCTGCGGGGCAGCACCCGGGCGCGGTAGAGCCAGCTCACGGCCACCGCCGAGGCCAGTCCGAAGGCCAGGCAGCACAGCCAGGGCAGCCAGCGCCTGCCGCTGCACTCGGCGAGGTCCATCGTCCAGCCGACCACGGCGTTGCCGCCGACGGCCGCCGTCCCCGACAGCATGTAGAAGAGCCCGAAGTACGTGCCGGTGAGCCGCTCGCGCCCGAACCGCGGGATGACCTCCATCGCCGACGGATAGGCGATCATGCCCCCGGCGTAGAGCAGCAGCGCGCCGGTGATCATCACGGCGAGGCGGGGGACGCCCTGCTCGGGTCCGGTCGGCCGGGCGGCGGTGCAGATCAGCAGGGGCGGTACGAAGCCGAGCCCTATCAGGGCGATCCCGGTGCCCAGCCAGCGGGCGCCGCCCCCGCGCCGCTCCAGGGTCCTGGTGATCGGGAGCTGGAACAGCAGGTGGACGACGGCTCCGGAGGCCAGCAGCAGTCCGGCCGCGCCCGCCCAGCCGGACGCGGTCCGCGCCCCTTCGGGCAGCAGGACGAAGAGCTGGTTCTCCATGGTGACCATGCCGGTGGTGGCGAGGGAGAAGCACAGGAACCGGCGGTTCCCGAGGACCTCGCGCCAGTCCGCCAGGATCGTCTCCGGTACGCGGACGACCTCGCGGGTGGGGAGGGTGAGCGCCTGAGCGACCGTCAGGAGGGTGAAGAACCCGGAGACGGCCAGCGCGCAGAGCCCGAGGTCCACCAGGTACAGCAGGCTGCCCAGCAGGAGGCCGATCAGCCAGCCGCTGGTGGCGAAGACGTTGAGCAGGGCGAACGCCTCCGGCTGCCGGTCGCCCATCTCCTGGGCCACGTAGGTGCGTACGGCGGGGTAGAACAGCGCTCCCGCGAGGCTGCTGAACACCGAGGCGGCGAGCAGGAACGGCAGGGAGCTGCCGAAGGCCAGCAGGAGGAAGCTCGCGGTGCGCAGGGCGCAGCCGGTGACGATCACCGTGCGGGCCCCGAGCCGGTCGGCCGCAGTGCCGCCCACCACGAACAGCCCCTGCTGGCTGAGGTTCCGTACGCCGAGCACGAGTCCGACCAGCGCCGCCGACATGCCCAGATCCTTCTCCAGGTAGGTCGCCAGAAAGGGGATCAGGACGCAGAAACCGATGTCGATGCCGAACTGGTTGATAAATAGCAACCGCAATGCGAGAGGGAAATCCCGGACCGCTCGAAGTGTTCTCATGCGCGCCCCTGCAGCAGCCCGAGCGAAGGGGGGACGCCATGGCCGGACGGGCGGCGGGCGGCCCCGGAGGTGATGGCGGTGCGCACCACGAGGGGACGCCGTTGCGGGGGCAATACCCCTTGCTTTCAGCCCTTTTTAGGGTTGGGGCATCCCGGTGCGCGGCTCGTCGGCGCGCTGTTCCGGTCAGCGGAAGGTTGCATGCGACGACCTGGACGATCGGCCGATCATATGCTCCTGCGGTCCATGCCCGATGACCCCCGGCCCTGCCGACGAAGGAAACTTCGGCAGACACTTTAGCAAAGTGGTTCCCTTGTCAACAGGCCTGGCAAGGGAGTTGGGGACGCAGCGGGCGCTTTCGCGGGCCGGTGGATTGCGCCCCGTCTTCCCCTTCGAGAGCTGGAACTGCCGTACCGGCGAACCGGCATCCGAGCCGTCCGGGACCGCCGGACGGGCATGAACGGGCATGATCTTGGGCCGGATCGTCTACAGTCGCGTCCGCACCGCTTCTCGCGTCGTGGAGGCTTTCGGTCACGTGCTCGCTCATCCCACCGTCGGTCTGGCGGTCAACGTCCTCGACGCCTCCTCGCTGCTGTCGGCCTTCGGGGCGCTCGGCATCGCCGTGGTGCTGTTCGCGGAGACCGGCCTGCTGATCGGCTTCTTCCTGCCCGGGGATTCGCTGCTGTTCACCGCCGGCCTGCTGACGCGGTCCGGGGCGCACTCCGGGCCGCATCTGGACCTGGCGCAGGTGCTGACCGCCTCCGTCGTCGGGGCGCTGGCCGGGGCGCAGTGCGGTTACGTGCTCGGGCGCCGCGGCGGGCGCGCGCTGCTCAACCGGTCGCGCAATCGGCGGCTGCACGAAGGGGCGGCGCGGGCCGAGGAGTTGCTCGACCGGTACGGGCATGCCCGCGCGATCGTGCTGGCGCGTTTCGTGCCGGTGGTCCGCACGGTCCTCAATCCGCTCGCCGGGGCCCTGGGGGTCGCGCCGCGCACCTTCGCGGTCTGGCAGGCGGCCGGCGGTCTGGTGTGGACGGTGGGGCTCGTCCTGGCCGGATACGCGCTGGGGTCGGCCGTGCCGAACGTCGACCGTTATCTGCTGCCGCTCGTCGGCCTCATCGTGCTGCTCTCCCTCCTGCCGCTCGCGCTGGAAGTGCTGCGCGGCCGCCGCGCCAATTGACGGTCGCCATTCAGCACAGATGGCCAATCGTTTGTCAAGAGCGAGCAAAAAGTGGGCACAGTAATCCGGAATGCAAAAGTCCGATACCAGCCCTCCGGGCAGCCAACAGGTGGCACCACCACGGAGTTTGACGGGATCCGCAAAATCGGTCTAGGTTGACGGCGAGAATGGCAAACCACGCCCTGCACAGCCCGCACACATCGACGACGATGCGCGCTTCGCCTCCAGCCGGTCCCCCACCACCACGTCCGACTGCCCGCACGGGCCCCTCACGCAGTGCTCTCACGAACCGGGCAGCACGATGCCGCCCCCTAGGCCGGTGCGCCATCTCACAGGATCCGACGAGCAGTTGACGGAGTCGGCTCGCTCGATGTTCCATTCGATCTACAACGACCGCCCCACCGCTCGAACTTGCGGTCGAACAAGCGCGCGCCCTGAACGGCCACGGTTCGACTCGCCGCGGCAACGCGCAGGCAACGTGCGTCAAGTATGCCGGAGAACAGCCTGCTCGTGAAGTACCAGGCAAGCGGAAATCTCGGGGGTGCTCATCATCATGATATTCGCCGAAAGAGGAGCGGAACTAAAGATTCTCCAGGGAGCGCTTGACGAAAGTGTTTCCTGCGGAAACGGCAAAGGAACCAGAATCGTTCTCATCGAGGGTGGGGTGGCCTGCGGGAAGAGCGAGACGCTCGCCCTGATGGGCGAGCGCGCCGTGGCGGCCGGTGCGGCCGTGCTCTGCGCCGTGGGCTCTCCGGAGTCCGACGGCACGCCCTTCGGCGTCCTGCGTCAACTCCTCGACAGCCCGCCCTTCCCGGACGGCGCACGCCGGGGCCTCCGGGAGGCCGTCGACGGCGACGACCGCGCACCGGTCCCCCAGCGGTTCTCCGCGGCCCTCCGCGACCTGGCCGGTGAGACCCCGGTGGTGGTCAGCGTCGACGACCTCCAGTACGTCGACGTGGAGTCGCTGCACTGCCTCGCACACCTCGTCCACCACGCCCGGAAGAGCCGGATCCTGGTGCTCCTGGCCCAGTCCCTCGACTGCCCTCCGCTGGACCCGACGTTCGACACGGAGCTGCTCCGGCAGCCGAACTTCCGCCGGATCACGCTGGAACCCCTGGGCCCGCGGGGCGTGGCGAGCGTCCTCGCCGGGCAGCCGGACATCCCGGCGGACCCCGGACACCTGGCGGAGTTCCACGCGTACAGCGGCGGGAACCCGCTGCTCCTCAAGGCGTTGATCGAGGATCACCGCCTCTCCGAGCGCTGCCGGGAGCGGGGTGCGGTGGCCGGCGACGTCGTGCCCGGAGCCCGCTTCGGCCAGGCCGTGCTCACGTGCCTGCACCGGGGCGGCGCCGGGATGCGGGACGCCGCCACGGCGCTCGCCGTACTCGGCGGCTCCGCCCGCGCGGAGCTGCTGGGCCGACTGGCGGGCATGAACGCCGCCTCGGCGGCCAGGGCGCTGCACGCCCTGGCCGGGGCCGGGCTGACCGTGGGCCACCGCTTCCGGCACCCGCTGGCCGGGGCGGCGGTGCTCGACGGCCTCCGCCCCGCCGAACGCCGCTCGCTGCACTGCCTCGCCGCGGCCCTGCTGCACCAGGAGGGCGCGCCCGCGGCGGAGGTCGCCGCGCACCTGCTGGCCGGGCACGACGCGATCGGCCCCTGGGGTGTCGCGGTGCTCCGCGAGGCCGCCGAGGAGGCGCTCGCCGACGACGAGGCGCGGCGGGCCATCGCCTGTCTGGAACTGGCCTGCGAGGGCTGCGCGGACGATGCGCTCCGGGCGGAGATACGCATCCGGCTCGCCGCCATCACCTGGCGGATCAACCCGGTGGCCGCCGAGGAGCGCCACCTCTCCGAGCCGGTCTCCGCGCTCCTGGCCGGCCGCCTCCCGGTGGCCTCCGTCGGCCCGCTGGCGAAGCTGCTGGTCGCGCACGGCCGGCTGGACGAAGCACGCCACGCCCTCGGCCGGATCAAGGAGTTGTCCGGCCCGGAGGAACAGTGGATGGTCGAGTCCGAGTGCGAGATCCTGATGCCGTGGACCTGGCACGCGCAGGACACGGAGTGCCTCGGGGCCGCGAACGGTCCGGCCGACGCGCGGGACCCCCGGTCCGTACCGGCCGGTGCCCACGCGCACGAGTCCTCCCTCACCCGCACCGAGCACTTCCTGAAGGTGTCCCCGCTGACGGACACGACGCTCGCGCCCATCGTCACGGCCGTGAAGTCGCTGCTGTACAGCGACCGGGTGGACCTGGCGGACCCGTGGTGCACCTGGTTCCTCGAGGAGTCGGCGCGCCGTGAGGCCCCGGGCTGGCAGGCGGTCTTCGCCTCGCTGCGGGCGGAGATCGCGCTGCGCCAGGGGCGGCTGGCGGCCGCGGAGAGCCATGCGCTGCTGGCGATGCGGGCCTTCCCCGAGCGCACCGGGAACCTGTTCGTCGGCGGTCCCATGGCGAGCCTGATCCTGGCCCGCACCGCCATGGGGAAGTACGACGCGGCGGCCCGGCAGCTCAACCAGTCGGTGCCGAACGCCCTGTTCAAGACCGTGTACGGGCTCGGCTACCTCCGTGCGCGCGGCCGCTACTACCTGGCCACCAACCGCATACACGCCGCGCTCGGCGACTTCCTCGCCCTCGGCAGGCTCGCCGTCCGCTGGGGCGTCGACCGGCCCGTCCTGCTGCCCTGGCGCTCGGACGCCGCGGAGGCGTGGCTCCAGCTCTCCGAGCGCGACCAGGCGGAGCGGCTGATCGCCGAGCAGCTGCGGATGAGCGATGCCGACAACTCCCGTATCCGCGGGGTCTGTCTGCGGCTCCGGGCGACGATGGCGGACGTCGAGCGGCGGCCGCGGATGCTGGCCGGTGCCGTGGAGGCCCTGCAGCGCTCCGGGGACCGGCTCGAACTGGCCCGCGCGCTGGCCGCGCTCGGCGAGGCGCACGAGCTGCTCGGGGACTCCGCGCGGGCGGCCGTGGTGAAGGCCAGGGCCTGGCGGATGGCCAAGGAGTGCGGGGCGGAGACGCTGTGCGAGGACGTACGGCCCGATCTCCGGGACCCGCGTCCCGCGGCCGTGGCGGCCGCCCCCGACAACCGGGCGTTCCGGGCGACCGCGCGGACGAAGCTCAGCGGGTCCGAGAAGCGGGTGGCCGTCCTCGCGGCGTGCGGCTACACCAACCGCGAGATCTCGGAACGGCTCGGTGTCACGGTGAGCACCGTCGAGCAGCACCTCACCCGTGTCTACCGGAAGCTGAACATCTCCCGGCGCGAACAGCTGCCCCCGGACCTCCAGGTGACCATCGGTGAGATCGCCTGACCCGTGCCGGGGTGCGGCGGCACGGCCGCGGCACCGCGTCCACGGGGACGCGGTGCCGCGGGGTCCGGAAGGCACCGGGGGCATGCCCGGCGGTGCTCAGGCCGGCGAGCCGGAGGCCTCGGCCTGGTCGCCGATGCCGTCCTGGGACGTGTCCTCCTTCTGCGGCAGGGCCGCGCGCTTGGGCATGAAGGCCAGGGCCAGCAGGGCGGCGACGACGCCGATGCCGGAGCAGACGAACAGCAGGGTGTGCATGGCGTCCACGAAGGCGTCCCGCACGGCGGAGAGCATCGCGGGATTGTGGATCTTCTCGGCGATCGCGACACCCGTGGAGACGCTCCGGCCCGCCGCGTCCTCGATCTGCTTCGGTACGCCCGTCAGGTCGAGGTTGTTGCGGTAGCTGCCGTTGGCGACGGAGCCGAGCACGGCGACGCCGATCGCGCCGCCGACCTGGCGGAGGGCCTGGACGACGGCCGAGCCGACGCCGCTGCGCTCCTTGGCGAGGGAGTTGAGGGCGGCCGCCATCGAGCGGGTCATGGCCAGGCCGAGGCCGGCGCCGATGACGACGATCCAGAGGGCCACGTAGCCGTAGCCCGTGCCGGTCTTGGTGTAGGTGCCCATGAACAGGCCGATGGCGACCAGGAGGAAGCCGAGCGCGGGCACGGCCCGGGGGCCCATGTCGGGGCGCATCTTGTTGATCGCGCTGGCGCCGACGAGCAGTCCGCCGATCATCGGCAGCAGCCGCAGGCCGGTGCCGAGCGCGTCCGCGCCCTGGACGGCCTGGAAGTACTGCGGCAGGGCGAAGATGAGCCCGAACATCGCGAAGCTGACGACGGTGCTGAGGACGGAGCCCATGACGAAGCCCCGGGTGCGGAACAGCCGCAGGTCGACGAGGGGGTTGCCGGAGGCCGCGGCGATCCGCAGCTCCCACAGGACGAAGACGACCAGGGCGACCACGCCGCCGCCGAGCGACAGCAGTGCCTCGGCGCTTCCCCAGCCCTTCTCGCCGGCCTCGATGGCTCCGAAGGTCAGGGCGGTCAGGCCGATGCTGGAGATCAGGACGCCGAGGTAGTCGATGCCGACGTCCGCCGAACCGCGCGACTCCGGCACCACCTTGGCGACGGCGACGGCGCCGAGCACGACCAGCGGCACGTTGATGAGGAAGACCGATCCCCACCAGAAGTGGTTGAGCAGCGCGCCGCCGACGACGGGGCCGAGCGGGAGGCCGAGCATCGTGGACACGGCGATGACGCCGATGGCCTTGGTGCGCTCCTGTTCGGTCTCGAAGAGGTTGAGCAGTACGGAGGTGCTCATCGGGACGATGAAGGCGGCCGCGAGACCGAGCACCGCGCGGGCGGCGATCAGCTGTCCGGAGGAGCCGGAGTAGGCGCACCAGGCCGACGCGCCGCCGAACAGGATCAGTGCCACGACGAGGTACTTCTTGCGGCCGTACTTGTCGCCGAGCAGGCCGGCGGGGAGCAGGACCGCCGCGAGCACCAGGGTGAACGCGTCGACGATCCACTGGAGTTGGCTGGTCGACGCGTCCAGGTCGGCGCTGATCGTGGGCACCGCGACGTTGAGGATCGTGGCATCGATGCCCACGACGAGCAGGCTGAGCCCGATGGCGCCGAGCGCCCACCCTTTGCGGGTGGCCTCAGTGGTACTCATAACGACATCCCTTCCTTCATTCCCTTTCTCCTTGCCGGTTGCCGGAGTTGATGGCGTCCCAGCGCTTCCACATCGGCTCCGCCTCGGAGCTCAGCCAGGCGAACATCCGGTGGGCCTCCCGCATCCGGCGGCCGCGCGCGGCGTCGTCCGGGAACAGGTGCAGGCCCTCACTGGTGATGTCCACGAAGGAGGTGAGGCTTTCGAGCCGTCGTTTGAGCACGCCCGACCAGGCGTCCTCGGTGATCTGGTAGTAGGTGGCCCGGCGGCCGGGGCGGGTGACGGCCTGCACCATCCGGGCCTCGGTCAGCAGTCGCAGCGTCGTGGTCAGCGACGCCCTGCTGGCCTGCACGGCCTCGGCGATCTCCGCGGCGGTCTGTTCCGGCGGATCGCTCACCATGAGCCAGGCCATGGTCCGCCCCATGATCGGGGGCCAGCCGGCCTGTTGCATGAACCAGGCCGTCACCCGCTCCATCCAGGCAAGCACTTCCCCGGACAGAGGGGCGGGCCCCTCGTCAGTGCTCGATGACATTTAGCTTCTCCTAGGTGAAACAGCAACTTCTAGAAGTTTCAGTCATCACTGTAACCAGAGTGCCGGGGCGACGGAAGCGAAAAGACGCCGCCGGGGGCGGAATTCACCCCCGGCGGCGTCAACGTTCCGTCAAGTAGTTCGGGATTCGGACTAGTTCACCACCACCGGAGTCGCCGTACGCCGCTCCGCATCGGTCAACGTCGGCCCCTCCGACCGCCCCTGGCCGGCGGACATCCTCCCCAGGGCGGCTTGGACCGCAGGGGTCTGGAGCGCGTCGGCCGCCCCCGACAGCGTGTTGACCTGCATGGCCGCCGCACAGACGACCGGGTCGCGGAGCGCGGCCTCCCCGATGAGGTCGGCCTGCGCGCGCCGCTCGTCCGCGTACCGGGTCAGCCGCGGGTCCCGCGTCTCGGTGTAGACGTCCGGGTAGCAGATGTCCTGGGAGGTGCCCAGCGACCACGGGGTGTCGACCACCGCGCCGATGGCCCGCTGCGCGCCGCGCGCCATCCCCGGCTTGACGCCGGTCTCGTCCAGCGCGGCGCCCAGCGCGGCGGCGCCCAGCGCCGCCGCGCTCATGCCGTGCCCGTAGACGGGGTTGAACGCGGCCACCGCGTCCCCGACGACGACCAGGCCCTCCGGCCAGTCGACGAGCCGGTCGTAGAAGAGGCGGCGGTTCGCGGTCGAGCGCGACGCCTGGACGCCGGTCAGCGGCCGGGCGTGGGCCACGAGTTCGGCGAGGAGCGGGTGGCGCAGGGTCTCCAGGTAGGCGGTGAAGCCCTCCTCGGTGTTCGGCGGTTCGCCGCCGCGCGTGCCGGAGAGCGTCACCATCCAGCGGCCGTCCTCGATCGGCAGCAGGATGCCGTTGCGGCCCGGCACCCCGGCGCGGTGGTCGGCGTAGACGCTCACCAGGGGGAACTTCCCGGCCGCGCCCCCGGGCGCCTGGAAGATCCGGGTCGCGTACGCCATCCCGGAGTCGACCACGTCCTCCTGCACGGCGGGCAGCCCCAGGGCGGCCAGCCAGCGCTTCATGGGTGACCCCCGGCCGCTGGCGTCCACCACGACGTCGGCGTCGAGCACCGCCACCGTGCCCTGGCGGCGGGGCTTGTACGTGACCCCGGTGACCCGTTCGGCGTCGCCGCGCAGCCCGATGACGTCCGTGTCGCCGAGCACGGTGATCCGCGGATCGGCCTGCGCCCGGTCCCGTACGGTCCAGTCGAGCAGCGACCGGCTGGCCGCGATCATGAACTGGGTCTCGGGGAAGCGCTGTTGCCAGCCGTACGCGGTCAGCGACACCAGGTCCTCCGGCAGGCCGATGCGGTGGGCACCCGCCTCCAGCAGCCGTTCGGTGGTGCCGGGCAGCAGCGACTCGATCACCCGCGCCCCGCCCGACCACAGCACGTGGGTGTGCCGGGCCTGCGGTACGCCCTTGCGCGGGTCCGCGCCGCCGGGGAGGCGGTCGCGGTCCAGCACGGTGACGGTGTCCACGTGGCGGGCCAGCGCCGTGGCGGCGAGCATGCCCGCCATCCCCGCGCCCAGGACCACCGCACTCGTCTTCTCGCCCATGGTTCCTCCGGGTTCCTTGTCGGTGCGGGCCGGTCAGCCGGCCGCGGTGACCCGCGCGAGGGTGGCCGTGACCGCGTCGGCGACCCGGTGCCACTGCGCGGAGAGGTAGAAGTGGTTTCCGGGGAAGCTCCGGAACATGACCGGCCCGGTGGTCTCGTCGCACCAGCCGCCCATGTCGCTCCCCCGGGCCCAGGGGTCGTCGTCGCCGCTGAACACGCCGACGGGGCAGCGCAGCGGGGGGCCGGGCCGGTAGCGGTGGCCGTCGATCGCCCGGTAGTCGGCGCGCAGCACGGGTAGCACCATCTCCAGCATCCCGGGGTCGTCGAGCAGGCCGGCGTCCGTGCCGGTGAGGTGGCGCATGTCCGCGACGATCTCGGCGTCGGTGCGGTCGCGGAGCCGGTGGCCGCCGGTGCCGACGGCCGGTGCGGGCCGCCCGGAGACGACGAGTCCGACCGGCTGCCGTCCGGTGCGGGCGGTGAGCCTGCGGGCCACCTCCCAGGCGACGAGCGCCCCCATGCTGTGGCCGAACAGGGCCAGCGGCGCGTCCCCCGCGTGCTCCAGCGCCTCGGCGATCCCGTCCGCGAGCCGGGACAGGTCGTCGACGAGCGGCTCGGAGCGCCGCTCCTGACGGCCCGGATACTGCACGGCCAGCACCTCGATGCCCGGCGGCAGCACCCGGGCGAGCGGGCGGAAGAAGGTCGCCGAGCCGCCCGCGTGCGGCAGGCAGACCAGCTGGACCGGGCCGCCCTCCGCCGCGGCCGGGGTGTAGCGGGTGATCCAGGGGCCGGTCCGGCGGTCCCAGTCGGTCATGGTGTCCTTCCCGTTCGTCGGTGTGCGGCGCGGCCGTTCAGCCCAGGGCACGGAGGAACTCCTCGACGGCCTCGGCGGTCCTCGCGGCGTGGTCGGCCTCGATCATGGAGAAGTGGTCCCCGGGGACCTCGGCGAGCGTGTGCTCCTGCTCCCAGGTGACCCGCCACCCGTCCCCGCCCGGCCGGGCGCCGGGGCCGCCGAGCGGCTCGGTGGCCCGTACGAGCAGGGTCGGGGCGGCGAGCGGCGGCACCGTGTAGTCGAAGGTGGCGTAGCGGGCGCGGGCGGTGATCCAGGCCTCCCCCGCGCCGTCGCCCGCCTGCCCGATCCGCTCCCGGCGGTCGAGCAGCGAGTCCTGGACCGCCGTGCCCCACTCCGCTCCCAGGCCGTGCCCGCCTCCCCAGGTCGGGGTGTCCAGCAGGACGAGGGCGTCGGGGGCGGTGCCCCGGGCCTCCAGGTGGGCGGCCGTCACGCTGGCGACGGTGCCGCCCCCGGAGTGTCCCAGCAGCGCGAACCGCCGCCCGGCGGCCGCCCGGCGCGCGGCGTCGGCCAGGGCCTCGGCGAGCGCCCCGACGGTCGCGGGCAGCGGCTCGCCCGGCAGGAAGCCGGGGAGGCCGACCATGGCGGCGGCGCGTTTGCCGCGCCATCCGGAGGCGAGCCGGGAGTACTGGTGGAAGTTCTGCTGCCATACGAAGGACGGGAAGCAGATCAGCACCGGTTCGTCGGGGCCGTCGCAGAGCCGGACCGTGCGGGGCGGCCGCCCGAGGTCGGCGGCCGACGCGAACGCGGGCCTGAACGCGGCCAGTTCCGCCATGAGGTGGTGGGCCTCGACGGTCCTGCCGTCCTGGCAGGCCCGCAGGAACAGCGCGCCGAGCCCTTCCCCGGAGGCGGCGGGCGCGGCGTCCGCCCCGCTCCCCCGGGCCAGTTCGCCGTCGAGGAAGGCCGCCAGGTCCCGGGACGTGGGGTGGTCGAGGACGAGGGTGGCGGGCAGCGCGAGCCCGGTGGCCGCGCCGAGCCGTTCGGCGAGCTCGACCGCCGACATCGAGTCGAAGCCGAGGTCGGCGAAGTTCCGGTCCGGGGCCACGGCGTCGGCGGAGGCGTGCCCGAGGGTTCCGGCGACGTACTGGCGCACCGCTTCGAGCAGTCGCTCCCGGCGCTCCCCGCCGTCCAGGCCGTGCAGGAGCTCGCGCAGCGGCCGCCGGCCGGTGTCCGTGTCCGGTGCGCCGGTGCCCGCGGTGGCGGCGCGCATGCCGGGCAGGGCCGGGACGGTGCCGTCCGCTTCCGGGTCCGTGGCGTTGTCCGTGGCGTTGTCCGTGGCGTTGTCCGTGACGTTCTCCAGCCAGAACCGCTGCCGTTGGAAGGCGTACGTCGGCAGGTCGGCACGGCGGGCGCCGGTGCCCGCGAAGACCGCCTCCCAGTCCGGGCGGATGCCGCGGACGTGTGCCAGGGCCACGGCCGTGAGCGCGGTACGGGTCTCCGGGCGGCCGCGGCGCAGCGTCGGGACGAGGACCGCGTCGGCGGCGCGGTCGCCGAGGCAGTCGCGTGCCATGGCGGTGAGGACGGCGTCGGGCCCGAGTTCGACGAAGCGGGTGACGCGGGCGTCGGCCAGGGTCCGTATCCCGTCGTGGAAGCGGACGGCGGACCGGATGTGGCGTGCCCAGTAGTCGGGCGAGCGGAGTTCCTGTCCGGTGGCGAGCCCGCCGGTCACGTCGGAGACGACGGGGATGCGGGGCGGTGCGTAGGAGAGGCGGCTCGCGGCCAGCCGGAACTTCTCCAGGATGCCGTCCATGCGCGGGGAGTGGAAGGCGTGGCTGGTGCGCAGCCGCCTGGTCTTCCGCCCGCGCTCCGCCCAGTGCGCGGCGAGCGCGGCGACGGCGTCCTCGTCGCCGGAGACGACGGTGGAGCGGGGGCCGTTGACCGCGGCGACGGACATCTCGTCCTCGCGGCCCGCCAGGAGGGGGGCGACCTCGTCCTCGGACGCCTGGAGGGAGTACATCGCCCCGCCGGCGGGGAGTCCCTGCATCAAGGTGGCGCGGGCGGCGACGAGTTCGGCCGCGTCGTCGAGCGACAGGACCCCGGCGACGTGGGCCGCGGTGAGCTCGCCCACGGAGTGGCCGATGAGGTAGGCGGGGGTGACGCCCCACGACTCCCAGAGCCGGTAGAGGGCGACCTGGAGGGCGAAGGTCGCGGGCTGGGTGTACAGGGTGTCGTCCAGCAGGGCGGCCTCGGGCGAGCCGTCCGCGGCGAGGAGCACGTCCCGCAGGGGGCGCCCCAGGTGCCGGTCGAGGCTCGCGCAGGCGCTGTCGAAGGCGTCGGCGAACACGGGGAACGCCGCGTGCAGTTCCTGGCCCATGCGCGGGCGCTGGGCGCCCTGTCCGGTGAAGAGGAAGGCGGTGCCGCCCGGTTCGCCCACGGTGCCCTCGACGACGGCGGGGTCGGGCCGGCCCTCGGCGAGGGCCCGCAGGCCGCGGAGCGCCTCGTCGCGGTCCCCCGCGACGACCACGGCGCGCTCCCCGAGCGCGGCGCGGGTGGTCGCCAGGGACCAGCCCACGTCGGCGAGTTCCGGCCCGGGGCGCCCCGCCAGGTGGTCGGCGAGCCGGGCGGCCTGGGCGCGCAGGGCCGTTCCGGTCCGCGCGGCGACGGGCAGCAGGACGTCGGCGGGGCGGTGCGCGGTGGCCGGGGGCCGCTCGCCCGGCGCGTGCCCGGGGGGTGCTTCTTCGATGATCACGTGCGCGTTGGTGCCGCTGATGCCGAACGCGGAGACCGCGCAGCGCCGTGGGCGCCCGCCGGTGTCGGGCCAGGGCCTGGCCTCGGTGAGGAGCCGGACCCCGCCCGTGGACCAGTCGACGTTCCGGGAGGGTTCGTCGACGTGCAGGGTCCTGGGGAGGGTGCCGTGCCGCATCGCCTCGATCATCTTGACGAGCCCGGCCGCTCCGGCCGCGGTCCCCGAGTGTCCGAAGTTCGACTTGATGGACCCCAGCCACAGCGGGCGGTCCTCGGGGCGTCCCCGGCCGTAGGTGTCGAGCAGGGCTCCGGCCTCGATGGGGTCGCCGAGCCGGGTGCCGGTGCCGTGCGCCTCGACCGCGTCGACGTCCCGCGCCGTGAGTCCGGCGTTGTCCAGGGCGGCGCGGATCACCTTGCGCTGGGCCGAACCGTTGGGTGCCGTCAGGCCGTTGCTGGCGCCGTCCTGGTTGAGCGCGGAGCCGCGGACGACCGCCAGCACCGTGTGGCCGTTGCGCTGGGCGTCCGAGAGCCGTTCGACGACGAGGACGCCCGCGCCCTCCGCCCAGGCGGTGCCGTCGGCGGCTTCGGCGAACGCCTTGACCCGGCCGTCGGAGCCCATGCCGCGCTGCCGGGCGAACTCCACGAAGAGCGCGGGTGTGGGCATGACGTTCGCCGCGCCGACGAGGGCGAGCGGGCAGTCGCCGGAGCGCAGGGCGTGGGCGGCCTCGTGCAGCGCCACCAGGAAGGACGAGCACGCGGTGTCGATCGACAGGGCGGGGCCTTCCAGGCCGAGCGCGTAGGCGATGCGGCCGGAGGCGACGCTGGGGACGCTGCCGGTCATCGCGTAGCCCTGGACCTCGGCCGGGACGCGGGTGACGCCGCTGCCGTACGCCGCGTACGAGACGCCGACGAACACGCCGGTCCGGCTGCCCTTCAGCGCCAGCGGGTCGATGCCCGCCCGTTCGCACGCCTCCCAGGCGACCTCCAGCAGGATGCGCTGCTGCGGGTCCATGGCCAGCGCCTCGCGTGGTGAGATGCCGAAGAAGTCGGCGTCGAAGTGGGAGACGGCGGGCAGGAATCCGCCCTGCCGCACCCGGGGGGCGCCGGGCACGCCGCCGTCGGCGTCGAAGAGGGCGTCGAGGTCCCAGCCCCGGTCGTCCGGGACGTCGGTCATCAGGTCCCGGCCGTCGGCGACGAGCTCCCAGAGTTCTTCCGGGGAGTCGGCGCCGCCGGGGAAGCGGCAGGCGGCGCCCACGATCGCGATGGGATCGGCCGCGGCCGCCAGGAGCTGCTGGTTGTGTTTGCGCAGCCGGTCGGCCTCGGTCAGGGCCGCGCGCAAAGCCTCGACGATCTGTTCCGTCGACGTGGCCATCACGTACTCCGTTCCTGTTCTTCCTGTTCTTCCTGTTCTCGGTTCGCCCGCTCGGCGGGCGCTGCGCGGCGTGCGCTCATCGGCCCGCGTCGCCGAGGGCCGCGCGGACGAGGTCGTCGACGTCCATGTCGGCGATGGCTCCGGTCTCCTGTGCCGCGGCGGGTCCGGGGTCGTGGTCCGCCGGGTCGGCGGCGAGCTCCAGCAGGGTGTCGAGCACGCCGGCGCCGCGGAGCCTGGCCAGGGGGATCGCCGCCAGGGCCTGCCGGACGCGGAGTTCCTCGGCGGAGTCCGCGGGCGGGTCGCCTGCGTCGGGCACGAGCCGCCGGTGCAGGTGTCCGGCGAGTTCGGTGGGTGAGGGGAAGTCGAAGACGAGGGTGCTGGGCAGGCTCAGTCCGGTGCGGGAGTTGAGCCGGTTGCGGAGTTCGACGGCGGTGAGCGAGTCCAGTCCCAGGTCCTTGAACGCCCGGTCGGGTCCGACGGCGGCCGTGTCGGCGAGCCCGAGCACGGCGGCCACATGGGACTGCACGAGTTCCGTCAGCAGTTGCCGCTGCTCGGCCCCGGACCGTCCGGCGAGCCGGGCCTCCAGTGAGCGTGCCTCGACCTCGGCACCGGCCTGCGCGGCCTGGCGGACCGGTGCCCGCCGTCCGCCGGCCAGTTCGCGCAGCATCGCGGGCAGCGGTCCCTTGTCCGCCTGCTGTCGCAGGGTGGCGAGGTGCAGGCGGGTGGGGACGACCAGGGCCTCGCCGGCGGAGCGGCCCGCGTCGAACAGCGCGTTGCCCTCCTCCGCGGAGATGGGCAGCACTCCGGACCGTGTCATCCGCGCCACGTGCGACGCGTCGAGCTGTCCGGTCAGTTCACTGGTCTCGGACCAGTAGCCCCAGGCCATGGACACGGCGGGCAGGCCCTGGGCGCGGCGGTGGTGGGCGAAGGCGTCGACGAAGGCGTTGGCCGCGGCGTAGTTGCTCTGGCCGGGGTTGCCGAGGACTCCCGCGCCCGCCGAGTACAGCACGAAGTCCGCCAGGTCGAGATCCCGGGTCAGTTCGTGCAGGTTGACCACGGCGTCGACCTTGGGCCGCAGGACCCGTTCGACGTGCCCGGGGGTCAGCGAGCCGACCAGGCCGTCCTCCAGCACGCCCGCGGTGTGCACCACGGCGGTGAGCGGGTGTGCGGCGGGGACGGCGGCGAGCATCGCGGCCAGGGCCTCGCGGTCGGCCGCGTCGCAGGCGGCGAGTCGCACGCTGTCGGCGCCGAGTGCGGTGAGTTCCGCGGCGAGTTCGGCGGCACCGGCCGCGTCCGGGCCCCGGCGGCCGGCGAGCAGCAGGTGCCGGACGCCGTGTGCGGTGACCAGGTGCCGGGCGACGATGCCGCCGAGGGTGCCGGTGCCGCCGGTGACGAGGACGGTCCCGGCGGGGTCGAGCGGCCGGGGCACGGTCAGGACGAGTTTCCCGGTGTGCCGTGCCTGGCTCATGAGGCGGAAGGCCTCCGGTGCCCGGCGCACGTCCCAGGTGCGCGCGGGCAGCGGCCGCAGGATGCGCCGTTTGAAGAGGGCGACGAGTTCGGTGAGGATCTCGCCGATCCGGTCGGCGCCCGCGTCGATGAGGTCGTACGGGAGGTAGTCGACGCCGGGGTGGCCGGCGGTCACGGCGTCCGGGTCGCGCCGGTCGGTCTTGCCCAGTTCCAGGAACCGGCCGCCGCGCGGCAGCAGGCGCAGCGAGGCGTCCACGAAGTCCTTGGCGAGGCAGTTGAGCACGACGTCCATGCCCTGCCCGTGGGTGGTCTCCTTGAAGTGGTCCTCGAAGTCCAGGGTCCGCGAGGACGCGATGTGCTCCTGGTCGAAGCCCATCTTGTGGAGGGTGTCCCACTTCCCCTCACTGGCGGTCGCGAAGACCTCCGCGCCCCGGTAGCGGGCGAGTTGCACGGCGGCCATGCCCACGCCACCGGTCGCCGCGTGCACGAGCAGCCGCTGCCCTTCGGCGAGCCCGCCGAGGTCGTGGAGGCCGAAGTACGCGGTGAGGAACGCGGCGGGGACGGCGGCGGCCTGTTCGAAGGACCAGCCGCGCGGTATGGGTACGACCAGCCGCCGGTCGGTCACGGACACCGGGCCGAAGGGGTCGTGCAGCAGGCCCATGACCTTGTCGCCGACGGCGAGGCCGGTCACCCCGGGGCCGGTGGCGGTGACCACGCCGGCGCCCTCGCTGCCCAGCCGGGTCTGGCCGGGCACCATGCCCAGACTCACCAGCACGTCGCGGAAGTTGACGCCCGCCGCCCGTACGGACACCCGGACCTGCCCCTCCTTCAGGGGGGCGAGGGCTTCGGGGTGCGGCAGCAGTTCCAGGTTGTCGAGCGTGCCGGGTCCGGTGGTGTCCAGCCGCCAGGCCCGCTCGTCGGCGGGCGGGGTCAGCGGCCGGTCCGTGCCGGCCCTGGTGAGGCGGGGGGTGAGCGCGGTGCCCGCCCGCAGGGCGAGCTGCGGTTCGTCGGCGGCGAGCGCGGCCTGGACGGCCACGCCGAGCCGGGCCCGCGACTCGTCGCGGCCGTCGAGGTCGACGAGGAGGAAGCGCTCCGGGTTCTCGGCCTGCGCGGACCGGATCATGCCCCACAGCGGGGCGTGCGCCAGGTCCTCGACGTCCTCGCCGTCGTGCACGGACACGGCGCGGCGGGTGGCCAGGACCAGGCGGCAGTCCCCGAGCCGCTCGTCGGCCAGCCAGGCCTGCACGGTGGCGAGCAGGCCGGTGACCGTCCGGTGCACGGCCGGTACGAGGTCGCGGGTGCCGGGTGCGGTGTACGACAGGAGGGCCACCCGGGGGGCGGGGGTTCCGGCCGCGACGGCCGCGGCCAGTTCCCCGGGGCCGGGGTACGTGGCGGCGAGGGTGCCCGCGTTCCGGAGCGAGGGGGCCAGGCCGTGGGCGTCGTCGCCCAGGAGGACCCAGCTGTCCGGGGCGGGGGCGCCGCCTTCGGGCGGCAGCGGGTTCCAGCCGACGCGGAACAGCGCGTCCCGTGTCGCGTCCGGCGCGGTGTCGAGCCGCACGGGGCGGAACACCAGGGAGCCGACGGACACGACGGGCGCGCCCTGGACGTCGGTGAGCGTCATCGACAGGGTGTCGTCGCCCTGTGCGGTGATGCGGACGCGGACCGCGGTCGCGCCCACCGCGTGGAGGGTCATGTCGCGCCAGACGAACGGCAGCTGGGTGCCCTCGCCCAGGAAGTCGCCGAACCCGGTGGCGTGCAGGGCGGCGTCCATGAGGGCCGGGTGGATCCCGAACCGGCCCGCTTCCTGCCGCAGTTCGTGCGGCAGCGCCGCCTCGGCGTACACGGTGTCGCCGAGCCGCCACGCCGAGCGCAGGCCCTGGAAGGCGGGGCCGAAGCGGTAGTCGGTGTCCTGGGCCCGTTCGTACATGCCCTCGGTCTCCACCGGACGCGCGCCTGCGGGCGGCCAGGCGGTGAGGGTGTCGGTGCCGGGTCCGGCGCCGGGGGCGAGGACTCCGGTGGCGTGGTGGGTCCAGGGCGTGTCGGGCCCGGCGTCGTCGGCGCGGGCGTACACGTCGAGGGCGCGCCGCCCTTCGTCGTCGGGGGCGGCGACCCACAGCTGGAGGTGGAGGCCGCCCTGCCGGGGCAGGACGAGGGGCCGCTCCAGGGTCAGTTCCGCGACCCGGTCGCAGCCGGCCTCGGCGGCGGCGCGCAGGGCGAGTTCCGCGAAGCCCGCGCCCGGGAAGAGGACGGACCCGCCGATGGCGTGGTCGGCGAGCCAGGGGTGGGTCTTCAGGGACAGCCGGCCGGTGAGCAGGATCCGGTCCTCGTCCGCGGCCCGGACGGCCGCGCCGAGTACGGGGTGGCCGGTGCCGTGGAGGCCGAGGTCCCCGGCGTCGCCGGCGGCGTATTCGGCGTCCAGCCAGAAGTGCTGCCGCTGGAAGGCGTAGGTGGGCAGTTCGGTGTGGCGGGTCTCCGTGCCGGCGAACACCGCGTCCCAGTCGACGGGCAGGCCGCGTACGTGGCCTTCCGACAGGGAGGTGAGGAAGCGGGCCGGGCCGCCCTCGTCGCGGCGCAGCGTGCCGAGGGCCACGGCGTCCCGGCCCGTGGCCTCGAAGGTCTCCTGGAGGCCGACGGCGAGGACGGGGTGGGCGCTGGCCTCGACGAAGAAGCGGTAGCCGTCGTCCAGCAGTGCGCGGACGGTGTCGTCGAAGCGGACGGTCTGCCGGAGGTTGGTGTACCAGTAGGCGGCGTCCAGGCCTGTGGTGTCGAGGGGTCCGGCGGTGACGGTGGAGTAGAAGGGGATGTCGGAGGCGCGTGGTGCGATGCCGTCGAGGGCGCCGACGACCCGGTCGCGGACGGACTCGACCTGGGCGGAGTGGGAGGCGTAGTCGACGGCGATGCGCCGGGCCCGTACGCCGTCGGCCTCGCAGGCGGCGAGCAGTTCGTCGAGTGCCTCGGGCTCTCCCGAGACCACCGTCGAGGAGGGGCCGTTGACGGAGGCGACGGAGATCCGCTCGCCCCACTTCTCCAGGCGCTCGCGGACCTGTTCGGCGGGCAGGGGTACGGACGCCATGCCGCCGCGCCCGGAGAGTCCCTCGGCGATGGCGCGGGCGCGCAGGGCCACGCCCTTGGCCGCGTCCTCCAGGGACAGGGCGCCCGCCACCACGGCGGCCGCGAACTCGCCCTGGCTGTGGCCGACGACAGCCGACGGCCGGACGCCGGCGGACTGCCACAGGGCGGCGAGCGAGACCATCACGGCCCACAGCGCGGACTGGACGAGGACCACGTCGTCGAGGGCGGCCGCGTCGCCGTCGCGGAGCAGGCCGGTCACGGACCGGCCCGTGTGCGGCAGCAGGGCCGCGTCGCATTCGGCGAGCCGCGCGGCGAACACGGGCGAGGTGGCGAGCAGTTCGGTGGCCATGCCCGCCCACTGCGAGCCCTGGCCGGGGAAGACGAAGGCGACGCGGGGGGTGCCGGGGCGGGCCCGGCCGGTGATCACCTGGGCGGCCGCCTCGCCCGAGGCCAGGGCCGCGAGCCCGGCGAGCGCGCTCTCGCGGTCCGCGGCCAGCACCACGCCGCGTTCCTCGAGCGCCGCCCTCGTGGTCGCCAGCGCCCGGCCCGTCTCGGGCAGGGCCGGCCCGTCGTGGTCCGTGACGTGTGCGGCGAGCCGCTGGGCCTGGGCGCGCAGGGCGGGTCCGGTGCGGCCGGAGACGACCCAGGGGACGACGGTCAGTTCCAACGGGGCGGTGCGCGGCGGTTGTTCGCCGGCGCTCTCCTCCGGGGGCGCTTCCTCCACGATGATGTGCGCGTTGGTGCCGCTGATGCCGAAGGAGGAGACCCCGGCCCGGCGCGGGCCGCCGTCGCTCTTCCACGGCACGGGCTCCACGAGGAGTTCCACGGCGCCGGAGGACCAGTCGATGTGCGGCGAGGGGGCGTCGACGTGCAGCGTGCGCGGCAGTGTCCCGTTGCGCAGGGCCATCACCATCTTGATGACGCCGCCGACACCGGCGGCGTGCGCGGTGTGGCCGATGTTCGACTTGAGGCCGCCGAGCCACAGCGGCTTGCCGGCCGGGCGGGCCTGTCCGTAGGTGGCGAGGAGGGCGTGGGCCTCGATGGGGTCGCCGAGGCTGGTGCCGGTGCCGTGGGCCTCGACGGCGTCGACCTGGTCGGGCGACAGGCGGGCGTCGGCGAGCGCGTCGCGGATGACGCGCTCCTGCGAGGGGCCGTTGGGGGCGGACAGGCCGTTGCTGGCGCCGTCCTGGTTGACCGCGCTGCCGCGGATGACGGCGAGGACGCGGTGGCCGTTGCGGCGGGCGTCCGAGAGCCGTTCCAGGAGCAGCAGTCCGGCCCCTTCCGAGGGACCGAAGCCGTCGGCCCCGGCGGCGAACGCCTTGCAGCGGCCGTCGGCGGCCAGTGCCCGCTGGCGGCTGAAGGTGACGAACCCGGCGAGGGTGGGCATGACGGCGACGCCGCCGGTCACCGCGAGCGAGCAGTCGCCCGTGCGCAGCGCCTGCGCGGCCAGGTGCAGCGCGACCAGCGACGAGGAGCAGGCCGTGTCCACGGTGACGGCGGGGCCCACGAGGCCGAGGCTGTAGGCCACCCGGCCGGAGACGACGCTGGCGAAGGAGCCGGTGCCCGAGTAGCCCTCCAGGCCCTCGGGGATGCGCTGCCGGCCGGTGATGTAGTCGATGGTGGCGGCGCCGATGAAGACGCCGGTGCGGCTGCCCTTCGCCGTGGTGGGGTCGATGCCGGCCCGTTCGAAGACCTCCCAGGAGGTTTCCAGCAGCAGCCGCTGCTGGGGGTCCATGGCGAGGGCCTCGCGGGGGTTGACGCCGAAGAAGTCGGCGTCGAACTCCCCGGCCTCGTGCAGGAATCCGCTCTCGCGGACGTAGGTCTTCCCCTCGGCGTCGGGGTCGGGGTCGTAGGAGCCCTCGAGGTCCCAGCCGCGGTTCCCGGGGAAGCCGGAGATGGCGTCGCCGCCCGAGGCCACCAGCTCCCACAGGGCCTCGGGGGACCGGGCGCCGCCGGGGTAGCGGCAGGCCATGCCGATGACGGCGACGGGTTCCGGCTCCTCCAGTTCGCGTATCCGCCTGCGTGCCCGGCGCAGGTCCGTGGTGGCCCGCTTGAGGTATTCCCGCAGCTTGTCTGCGCTGTCCATCAGCCCTCACAACCATTCGTGATCGAGTCCAGCCGGATCCGGGGCGTCGCGCGGGCCGCGGTCACGGGGTGTCCAGTTCGTCGTCGAGCAGCGCGAACAGCTCGCTGTCGGTGGCGGAGTCGAGGGCCGGGGCGTCGTCGGTGGCGGCGGCCGATCCGGTGTCGTTCCACTTCGACAGGAGGGCGTGCAGACGGGTCGTCACCTTCTTGCGGGTGTCGGTGTCGGCGGCCGCGACCGTGAGGAGGGCGGTCTCCAGCCTGTCGAGTTCGGCGAGGGCGGGCGGGAGTGCGGCGGGTGCCTCCGGGGCGATCCGCTCGCGCAGGAACCCGGCGGTGGCGTTGAGCGTGGGGTGGTCGAAGACCAGGCTCGCGGGCAGTTGCAGTCCGGTGGCCGCCTGGAGGCGGTTGCGGAGCTCCAGCGCGGTGAGCGAGTCGAAGCCGAGCTCCTTGAAGGCCCGGTCGGGTTCGATGGCCTCCGGTGTGCCGTGCCCGAGGACCGAGGCGACGTGGCCGCGGACGAGTTCGACCAGGGTGTGGTGCTGGTCGGCGGCCGACAGGCCGGCGAGCCGCGCGGGCAGGTCCGCCGCCCCGGACCGCTCGTCCCGGGCCTCGGCGGCGCGCCGCGCGGGGGTGGCCCGGACGAGGCCGCGGAGCAGGTCGGGCAGGGTGCCCTCGGCGGCGCGGGTGCGCAGGGCGGCGGTGTCCAGGCGGACGGGCACGAGCAGTGCCCCGTCGAGCGCGGTGGCAGTGTCGAAGAGGGCCGTGCCGTCGTCCTCGGACAGCGGCAGGATGCCGGCCCGCGCGAACTTGGCGGTGTCGGCGGCCTCGGCCATCGCGCCGCTCTCCGCCCACAGGCCCCAGGCCAGGGACTGGGCGGCGCGGCCCTGTGCGCGCCGGGCCTGGGCGAGTGCGTCGACGAACGCGTTGGCGGCCGCGTAGTTGCCCTGGGCGAGGCTGCCGAGGACGCCGGACGCGGAGGAGAACAGCACGAACGCCGACAGGTCCGCGTCCGCGGTGAGTTCGTGCAGGTGCACGGCCGCGGCCACCTTGGGCGCGAAGACCCGGGCCACGTCCTCGGGCGTCAGCGCGTCGAGAGGGGCGTCGGCGAGGACGCCCGCGGCGTGCACCACGGCGGTGAGGGGACGGGTGGCGGGGATGCCCGCGAGGAGCGCGGCCACAGCGTCCCGGTCGGAGACGTCGCACGCCTCGACGGTGACGGCCGCGCCCAGGGAGGTCAGTTCGCGCTCCAGCTCCGCTGCGCCGGGGGCCCGCTGTCCACTGCGGCTCGCGAGCAGCAGGTGGCGTACGCCGTGCTGTTTGACGAGGTGCCGGGCGAGGACCGCGCCGAGTCCGCCGGTGCCGCCGGTGATCAGTACGGTGCCCTCGGTGCTCCACCGGGGGGTCCCGGTGGCGGCACCGGCCCGTACGAGCCGGGGTGCGAGGACCGCTCCGGCGCGCAGCGCGATCTGGGGTTCGCCGGAGGCGACGACCGCGGGGACGGCGCTGGGGAACACGGCGAGGGAGCCCGCGTCGGCGTCGAGGTCGAGGAGGGCGAAGCGGCCCGGGTGCGCGGACTGCGCGGAGCGGACGAGCCCCCAGAGCGGGGAGGCGGCGAGGTCGCCGGCCGGGTCGGTGTCCCGCGCGGCGACGGCGTCGCGGGTGACGACGAGGAGGCGGGTGGCGGCGAACCGCTCGTCGGCCAGCCATTCCTGGAGGAGGGCGAGCAGCCGGGTGGTGGCCTCCAGGGCGTCCTGGGCGAGGCCGTCCCCGGTGCGCGGGGCACCGCCGCAGGAGACGACGGCGAGGTCGGGCGCGGGCAGGCCCGCGTCCATGGCCTCGGCGAGCGCGGCGAGGTCCGCGTACAGCTGGGGGTAGGCGCCGGACTCCTCCAGCGCGTCGGTCAGTTCGAGCGGGTCGTCGCCGAGGACGACCCAGTCGGCGGTCTGGCCGGGGGCGGGCACCGGCGTCCATTCGACGTGGTACAGCGAGTCGAGGGGGGTGCCGGCGGCGCGCAGTTCCTCGGCGGAGACGGTGCGGGGTGCCACGGCCTCGGCGGAGGCGACGGGCGCGCCGGTGGCGTCCGACACGGTGAGCGCCATCGTGCCGTCCTCGCCGGCCGGGCGGAGGTGGACGCGCAGCGTGGTCGCGCCGACGGCCCGCAGTGTCACTCCCGTCCACTCCGACCAGAGGTTCCCGGACCGCGCCTCCAGCAGGGCGGGTTGGAGGGCGGCGTCGAGCAGGGCGGGGTGGATGCCGAACCGGCCCGCTTCGCGCGCCTGGTCCTCGGGCAGGGCCACCTCGGCGAAGAGTTCCCCGCCGGTGCGCCAGACGGCGCGCAGTCCTCGGAAGGCCGGGCCGTAGGACTGTCCGGCGTCGGCGAGGCGCGGGTGGAAGTGGGTGATGCTGACGGGCTGGGCGCCGGGGGGCGGCCAGGCGGCGGCCTCGTCGGCTTCGTCGGCCTGCCGGGTGTCCGCGCCGGTGGTGAGGAGGCCGGTGGCGTACCGGGTCCAGGGCGCGTCGAACTCGGCGCCTTCGGGCCGCGCGTGGATGCTCAGCGCGCGGGCGCCGGTGTCGTCGGCGGCGGCCACGGTGGCCTGGAGCTGGACGGCGCCCTGGGCGGGCAGGGTCAGCGGGGCGTCGAGGGTGAGGTGGTCCAGCCGGTCGTGGTCGACCGCTTCGGCGGCGCGCAGGGCGAGTTCCACGAAGGCGGTGCCGGGGACCACGACGGTGCCCGAGAGCACGTGGTCGGCCAGCCAGGGGTGGGTCTTCAGGGACAGCCGCCCGGTCAGCAGGGCGTCGCCGCTGTCGGCGAGCCGCACCGCGGCGCCCAGCAGCGGGTGTTCGGTGGCGCCGAGGCCGAGCCCGGCGGGGTCGCCCGCGCCGCCGGCCGTGGCTTCCAGCCAGTAGCGCTGCCGCTGGAAGGCGTACGTCGGCAGGTCGGCGCGTGTGGCGCCGGTGCCGGCGAAGACCGCGTCCCAGTCGACCGGCAGGCCGCGTACGTGCCCTTCGGCGAGCGAGGTCAGGAAGCGGTGGGGGCCGCCTTCGTCGCGGCGCAGGGTGCCGAGGGCCACGGCGTCCTTGCCGGAGTCCTCGAAGGTTTCCTGGAGGCCGACCGTGAGCACCGGGTGGGCGCTGGTCTCCACGAAGAACCGGAATCCGTCGGCGAGCAGCGCGCGGACGGTGGCGTCGAAGCGGACGGTCTGCCGGAGGTTGGTGACCCAGTACTCGGCGTCCAGTTCCGTGGTGTCGATCGGCGCGCCGGTCACGGTCGAGTAGAAGGGGACCGCCGAGGCGCGCGGCTCGATGTCCTTGAGCGCGTCGACGACCTGTTCGCGGATGGTGTCGACCTGGGCGGAGTGGGAGGCGTAGTCGACGGCGATGCGCCGGGCCCGTACGCCGTCGGCCTCGCAGGCGGCGAGCAGTCCGTCGAGCGCCTCGGGTTCTCCGGAAACCACGGTGGAGGAGGGCCCGTTGACGGAGGCGACGGAGATCCGCTCGCCCCAGGGCCCGATGCGTTCGCCGACGTCGGCGGCGGGGAGGGCCACGGACACCATGCCGCCGCGGCCCGACAGGCGCTCGGCGATGGCGCGGGCGCGCAGCACGACCACTTTGGCCGCGTCGTCGAGGGACAGCGCGCCGGAGACCGCGGCGGCGGCGATCTCCCCTTGGCTGTGGCCGATCACTGCGGCGGGCTCCACGCCGGCGGACCGCCACACCGCGGCGAGGGACACCATCACCGCCCACAGCGACGCCTGCACCACCACGACGTCGGACGGCGGCGCGGTTTCCGCGCGGCCGCGGACGACGTCGAGCACGGACCAGTCGACGTACGGGCGGAGCGCCGCGTCGCACTCGGCGAGGCGTTCCGCGAACACCGGCGAGGATTCCAGCAGTCCGGCCGCCATGCCCGTCCATTGCGAGCCCTGCCCGGGGAACACGAACGCCACCCGGCCGCGCACCGAGGCCACGCCGGTCAGTACCTGGGGTGCGGGGTCGCCCTGGGCCAGCGCGGCGAGCCCGGACCGTGCCTCGTCGAGCCCGGTGGCCAGGACGGCGCCACGGTGTTCGAGTGCCTCGCGTGAAACGGCCAGGGACAGGCCGGTGTTCACGAGGTGGTGCGCGGGGTGCGCGGCCAGCCGTCCGGCCTGGGCCCGCAGGGCGGCGTCGGTCCTGCCGGAGACGAGCCACGGGACGGTGTCCCCGGCGAGCCCGAGCCGGTTCGGCGCGGGCTCGGGGGGCGGGGTGCCGTCGGCGGGCTCCCCGGCTCCGGGTGCTTCTTCGAGGATGACGTGGGCGTTGGTGCCGCTGATGCCGAAGGCGGAGATCCCGGCGCGGCGCGGGTGGCCGCCGGCCTGCCACGGCACGGGCTCGGTCAGGAGGCGTACGGTGCCGGGCGACCAGTCGACCTGCGGGGTGGGGGTGTCGACGTGCAGGGTGCGGGGCAGCAGGCCGTGGCGCAGCGCCTGCACCATCTTGATGACTCCGGCGACACCGGCAGCGGCCTGGGTGTGACCGATGTTCGACTTGACGGAGCCGAGCCACAGCGGCCGGTCGGCGGAGCGGCCCTTGCCGTAGGTGGCGAGGAGGGCCTGGGCCTCGATGGGGTCGCCGAGGGTGGTGCCGGTGCCGTGGGCCTCGACGGCGTCGACCTCGTCGGCGGTGAGCCGGGCGTTGGCCAGGGCGGCTTCGATCACGCGCTGTTGGGAGGGTCCGTTGGGGGCGGTGAGGCCGTTGCTGGCGCCGTCCTGGTTGACGGCGGAGCCGCGGACGACGGCGAGGACGGGGTGGCCGTTGCGGCGCGCGTCGGACAACCGTTCCAGGAGGACGAGCCCGGCGCCCTCGGAGAAGCCGGTGCCGTCGGCCGCGGCGGCGAACGCCTTGCAGCGCGCGTCGGCGGCGAGCACCTGCTGGCGGCTGAACTCCACGAATTCCATGGGGCTCGGCATCACCATGGCCCCACCGGCGAGTGCCAGGGTGGACTCCCCCGCGCGCAGCGACTGCACGGCCCAGTGGAGGGCGACCAGTGACGAGGAGCAGGCCGTGTCGAGGGTGACCGCGGGCCCTTCCAGGCCGAAGGTGTACGAGACGCGGCCCGAGACGACGCTGTTCGCGGACCCGGTCATGGTGTAGCCCTCAAGGCCCTCCGGGATCTGTTCGACGTCGGCGCCGTACCCGGTGTAGGAGGCGCCGACGAAGACGCCCGTGCGGCTGCCGCGCAGGGTGGCCAGGTCGATGCCCGCCCGCTCGAACGCCTCGTAGGAGGACTCCAGGACGAGGCGCTGCTGCGGGTCCATCGCGAGGGCCTCGCGGGGGGATATCCCGAAGAGCCCGGGGTCGAAGTCGGCGGCGCTGTCGACGAATCCGCCGGCGCAGGCGAGTTCCTTGCCCTCGGGGTCGCGCAGGCTCAGCCCTTCGAGGTCCCAGCCGCGGTTCGTGGGGAAGCCGGATATGGCGTCGCCGCCATCGGCGACCAGCCGCCACAGGGCGTCGGGGTCCTCCGCGCCGCCGGGGTAGCGGCAGGCCATGCCGATGACGGCGATGGGCTCGTGCTCCTTCGCCTCCACGGACCGCAGGCGGTGCTGGGTCCGGCGCAGGTCCGTCATGACCTTGTCGAGGTAGTCCCGAAGCTTCTTCTCGTCGTTCGTCATCGTCAGCACTCTCCGCTGATAGCAAGGGAACTTGCGCGAGGGTCCGGCGAGCGGGTCACAGAGTTCCCAGCTCTCGATCGATAAGGTCGAACATCTCGTCGTTGCTCACCGTGGTGAATTCGTTCTCCGGGATGTCCGTGCCGGTGGCGGCGGTGTCGCTCCCGGTCCATTTCCACAGCAGTTTTTCGAGGCGTTTGGCGAGCCGGTCGCGCGTCTCGTCGTCGGCGCGCGCGGCGGCGAGCACGGCTTCGAGGCGCTCCAGTTCGGCGAGGCCGGGCAGGGTGTCGGCGGGGTCGTCCAGGCCCATCTCCCGCCGGAGGTGTTCGGCCACCGCCTCGGGGGTGGGGAAGTCGAATACGAGGCTGGTGGGCAGGGTGAGGCCGGTGGTGGCGCCGATGCGGTTGCGGAGTTCCACGGCCATCAGGGAGTCGAAGCCGAGTTCCCGGAAGGGGCGGCTCGGGTCGATCGCGTCGCGGGCGTTCTCGTCGAGGGTCACGTGGCCCATGACGACTCCGGCGTGGGAGCGGACGACTTCGAGCAGTTCGTGCCGTTGTTCGCCGGCGGACAGCCCGGCGAGCCGGGCCCGCAGCCCGTCCGGGCCCCCGCCGCCCGTGGCGGGGTCGTCGGCACCGGTGCCGTGCGGGGCCGCGAGTGCCCGCACGGCGGCGGGGATCTCGGTGAAGAGAGACGTGGGGCGCTTGGCGTGGAAGACGGGTGCGAAGCGGTCCCAGCGCAGGTCGATGAGGACGGCGGTGGTTTCGTCCCGGTCGAGGACGTGCTGGAGCGCGGCCGCGGCCCGCTCGGGCGCCATCTCGTGGATGCCTTCGAGGCGGCCCCGGGCGCCGACGGCTCCGGCGGCCATGCCGGTGCCCTCCCAGGTGCCCCAGGCGATCGAGGTCGCGGGCAGGCCGGCGGCCCTGCGGTGCTCGGCGAGGGCGTCGAGGAAGGCGTTGCCCGGCGCGTAGTTGCCGAGCGCGGGCAGGCCGAAGGTGGCACCGAAGGAGGAGCAGAGCACGAAGGCGGAGAGGTCCGCGTCCCGGGTGAGCTGGTGGAGGTTGACGGCGCCCCGCGCCTTGACCTGGAGCACCCGGTCCATCTGGTCCGGTGTCAGCGAGTCGACGACGCCGTCGTCGAGGACGGCCGCAGCGTGGACGACGGCGGTCAGGGGGCGTTCGGCGGGGATCTCGTCGAGGAGCCGCGCGAGGGCCTCGCGGTCGGACACGTCGCAGGCCGCGAGGGTGACCTCGGCGCCGAGGTCCGTGAGTTCGGCCTCCAGCTCGGTGGCGCCGGGCGCGTCGGCGCCCCGGCGGCCGACGAGCAGCAGGTGCCGCGCGCCGTCGCGGGCCAGCCGGCGGGCGAGGTGGCCGCCGATCCCACCGGTGCCGCCGGTGATCAGCACGGTGCCCCGGGGTTTCCACGCGCGCCGTACGGGCGTGTCCGCGGCGGGTGCGTGGACGAGGCGGCGGGCGTATGTGCCGGAGGGGCGTACGGCCAGCTGGTCCTCGGCGCCCGGCTCCGCGAGCGCGGCCGCGAGGCGGGCGGCGGAGGCGTCCACGATGTCCGGGAGGTCGATCAATCCGCCCCACAGCAGGGGGTGTTCGAGGGCGATGACGCGCCCGAGGCCCCAGATGTGCGCCTGCGTCGGGCGGGTCAGGGGTTCGGCGGCCGGGTCCACGGATACGGCGCCCTGGGTGGCGCACCACAGTGTGGCGGCGACGCCCAGTTCTTCGGAGGCCCCGATGACGGCTTGGGCGAGCGCCACGGTGGCGGACAGCCCGACGGGCACGGCGGGGTGGGCGGGGTGGGCGGTCTCGTCGAGGGCGAGCAGTGACAGCACGCCGACCGGGCCGGTGTCCTCTTCCGCCAGGGCGTCGCGCAGCAGATCGGTGAGCTGTGCGCGGTCGGCGCGGACGGGGTCAACGTCCAATCGCCGTACGTGCGCGCCGTGTTCCTCCAGGGCGCGCCGGGAGCCGACGGCCCAGACGTGGTCGGTGGCGGTTGTCGGGACGACGAGCAGCCAGCGGCCGGACAACGTGGGCGCGGGCCCCGCCGGGACGGGCCGCCACACCACCCGGTACCGCCAGCGGTCGACCGTCGACGCATCACGCCGCCGACGCCGCCACGACGACAACGCGGGCAGCACAGCACTGAGCGGCTGATCCGCCCCCACAGCCAGCTCCGCCGCCACCCCATCGAGATCCCCACGCTCCACCGCGTCCCAGAACCCCGCTTCGACGGCGTCGGCGGCTACCGTCTCGGGCTCGTCGGTGTCCGCGTCCTCCAGCCAGTAGCGCTGCCGTTGGAAGGCATAGGTGGGGAGGTCGACGCGCTGGGCACCCGTACCGGCGAACACGGCATGCCAGTCGACGGACAAGCCGCGTACGTAACCTTCGGCGAGGGAGGTCAGGAAACGCTCGGGACCGCCCTCGTCACGACGCAGAGTGCCCAGCGCGACAGCGTCCTTACCGGAATCCTCGAAAGTCTCCTGCAAACCCACCGTCAGAACAGGATGCGCACTGGACTCGACGAAGTAACCGAAACCATCGGCGAGGAGAACACGCACCGTCTCGTCGAAACGGACCGTCTGCCGGAGATTGGTCACCCAGTACTCGGCATCCAACTCCTTGGTATCGATCAGACCGCCAGTGACGGTCGAGTAGAAGGG